>DATLSW010000070.1:0-9367 GCA_035533955.1 Ktedonobacteraceae bacterium
CTGATTTTCGGGTTGGGGAATAACGATGTTGCCAATATCGTGAACGGTATGTCCGAGTTTCGTCAAGAGATCACTCAGGCCGGCATAGCGAATGGCGCTGGGGCCAATATCTACGCCGCGCCTGTCCGCGCCTAAATCCATAGGCGCGCCAATCACGCGAATATGCATTCCATTTCCTCCTGCTCGCCGTTGAACAGTTTCCTCATCTTTCCTAATTATAGAAGGTGCAAGTCGGTTTGTCTAGCTCAATTGCCCCCGAGCGGGGGAGCCAATGTTGTCTATTCCAATCCGTAGGAGATGAGGGGAGAAAGTGGCATAGAACGTTTTTTCACCAAAGTGTACTACTGGGATTACATAGTCCCTCAGAACGGCGTATAATGGCAGCAAGCAAAGAATTCTCTACAAAAAAGCCGCTTGTGGTCGAGGAGTACGCATGATGCAGCAACCTTCCAGGTCTTTCGCGGACTACAAGGAGGAAGGCCATCTTTGGATTACCCTTGCGAAAGGACAGTACTATCCTGATTATCTGAAAGACGCCTGTAATCTCTATCAGCCAGTTCAGGAAATGTTCGGACAGCTCGTACAAACCTCAGCTTCATCTGAGCAACTCTTTCTGGATATCCAGTCGATACCAGAGGGAGTGATGCGTATACAGCTTTCTCGCATCTTTCGTAAGTACGTCAGTCCAGAAACGCCGGTTGAGATGCTTCGGGTAAAAGTAAGGGCAAAGGATATCGTTGCACGTTTCAGCTATGGTTTCAGGCCAATTCAAGAAGTGCAAAAAGCTTTTCAATCACGTCCCATACCTGACGAAGCGTTGGCTGCCGTTCTCTGGGAATATAAGGATCGTGGAATAAAGGGGTACAACTTAACCGAGCAATTTTTCGCGCTTTTCCGTTCACAGTTTCCTATATTGCGTATAGACGGCCCAGAGAGAGCTGGAGCAGATATTCCTCTGGGTAAAGTCTTTCAAAACTACCCTAATCCCAAACGCCCTATCGATTTTGTCATATACGACGACTCAATTGCAAAGGGCGAAGACAAAGTAGTAGCAGTTGGCCTTGCACGATATGACTCAGATCGCGGTGGAGCGCAAGAAGATGATCGGATCGGCGGTTATCGTCATTGCGCCGATGAAATACGGGCCTTCGCGCAAGTGAATAACCTACAAGTCAAAGTTATTTTTCTCAATGATGGGCCGGGGCTATTGTTAGGCACAATGTGGAATGATTATGCGACACTAGAGAAGAGTTGGGCGGGTAAGATCATGGTACTTACTCTTCGTATGGTTCCAGAGCGTCTTACTTCCAGTTGGCTGGCTTCTTGAGCGAGAAAGGATAGATCATAGTGGCTACAGGCTCACCCAAAACTAAATGGAACGGCAAAACATGGGAACCTGCCATCATCAATGGAACTAATAGCATGTCTTCGGTCAGCCTTTCATATGAAGGCAAGCGTCCGGAAAGAATCATCCTTGATACTATACCCGCAACAACTCATATAGTGTGGCAAGGAAGCGCGATGCTTCAGGAACAACCTACAAACCGCCTCTATTATGGTGATAATCTTCCTATCTTAGCCTCACTGATGCAAGAGCCGACTATACGGGGCAATGTGCGCCTCATCTATATCGATCCGCCCTTTGCCACAAATAGCATATTTCAGTCGCGTTCTCAGGGCGATGCCTATAGTGATCTGCTGGTCGGCGCGCATTATATCGAATTTTTGCGCGAACGGCTCATTTGGCTGCGCGAGTTGTTAGCCGATGATGGATCAATCTACGTTCATCTTGATGAAAACATGGCGTTTCACATCAAAGTCATCATGGATGAAGTTTTTGGAAGACAGCATTTTCGCAATTGGATCACGCGCAAGAAGTGCAATCCCAAGAATTACACGCGCAAGACCTATGGCAACGTCTCCGATTTCATCCTGTTTTACACGAAATCCGATAGCTACGTCTGGCATCGTCCCGTCGATCAATGGACAGACGAGCGCGCGGACAAGGAATACCAGTATGTTGAAAAAGAGAGCGGACGCCGTTACAAAAAAGTTCCCGTTCATGCTCCCGGCACGCGCAACGGCGAAACCGGGACACCCTGGCGCGATAAGCTGCCTCCTCCTGGCAAGCACTGGCAATTCCAGCCGCGCGCCCTCGACGAAATGGACGCGCGTGGCGAAATCTACTGGTCTCCCAACGGCAATCCCAGGCGCAAAGTCTATCTTGACGAGAGCGACGGCGTCGCGGTGCAAGATATCTGGCTCGACTATCGCGACGCCCACAACCAAAACATCGGCATCACCGGCTATCCAACGGAGAAAAACCCATCCCTGCTTGCCCGCATCATCCAGGCGTCCTCCAACCCCGGCGATCTCGTGCTGGACTGCTTTTCCGGCTCAGGCACAACCCTTGCCGTCGCTTCTCAGCTAGATCGCCACTGGATCGGCATCGATAACAGCATCGAAGCCATTGCCACCACCTTGCGCCGTTTCGCCAAAGGTCTCGAACCAATGGGCGATTTCGTCACTAAAGAATCGCCGCAAGTGGAAGAGACACCATTGTACAAACCTGCTCTCTGGGAAAACGCGGATCAATCCAACAATACAGAAAGCGCCGAACAAACGGCGCGTGTTATTCGCGATTTTTCGCTGTATGCTACTGAGTCTGATGGCGATGAGGTGACGAGCGTGATGAAGCGGTGTTTGGAGTGGATGTGATGCTAGATGGCTTGCCAGATATGCACCTCTCTACCTGCTGCCGAAGCGATCCGCATGCCATCAGGCGACCATGCCACTGACAACACAGGTTCAGTATGACCTTGATAAACATAGATAAGATTGCCTGTGCTGGCATCCCAAACTTGTACTGTTTTGTCGTATGAGCTAGAGGCCAGCCAACGCCCATCCGGCGACCATACCACTGAAGTTACATGGCCTGTATGTCCTGTATAAATGAGGATGCGCTGACCTGTGCTAGCATCCCATACCTGTGCTGTCTCATCGTCTGAGCCAGAGGCCAATCGACGCCCATCTGGCGACCATGCCACTGAAGATACACGGTCTGAATGTCCCGTATAAGTGAAAAAAAGCTGACCGAAGTTGTTGGTATCCCACACCTGTGCTGTTCTCCTTGAGCCAGAGGCCAATCGACGCCCATCCGGCGACAATGCCACTGAAGTTACATGGCCTGAATGTCTTGTATAAATGAGGATGCGCTGACCTGTGTTGGCATCCCACACCTGTGCTGTTCTCCCTGAGCCGAAGACTAGCCGATACCCATCCGGCGACCACATCACAGTAGACACACCGACAGCTCTATAGTTGGTGAAACGTAGACCTGTGCTAGCATCCCATACCTGAACTGTCTCATCGTCCGAGCCAGAGGCCAATCGACGCCCATCCGGCGACCATGCCACTGTAGGCACATTGCCTGAATGCCCTCTGTAAATACAGAGATGCTGACCTGTGCTAGCATCCCATACCTGAACTGTCTCATCGTCTGAGCCAGAGGCCAATCGACGCCCATCCGGCGACCATGCCACTGTAGGCACGTTGCCTGAATGCTTGGTGTACTTGAGCAGCATTGTGCCAATAGCCGAGCCTTTCGATGGGATTACCGATTTGACGACAGGCATGTTTGCAACAAAGACAGTCGCTGGAATACTGGCAACCCTATTAACAGGCGATGCTGGTTGCCCATACGCCGCTTCGAGCGCGTCGGCGAACGCTTGCACACTGGGGAAACGATCCGGCACGCTCTTCGCCAGCGCACGCATCACTACTTGCTCAACTTGTGGTGAGATGATGGGAACTTGCTCATGCAATAAAGGGACAGGTTCAGCAGTATGTTGGAAGCCAAGCTGAATGAAATCGCCTTCGATAAAGGGGGGGCGACCGCACAACCAGGTGTAGACCATGATTCCGAGAGAATACTGATCGCTGGCCTTCTCCGGTTTGCCGCGAAACATTTCCGGGGCCATATAATATGGCGTGCCACCGATGTTGTACGTGGATTGGATAGATGTGCGGCCTGTCTTCGCGATCACAGCAATGCCGAAGTCGCTGACTAGCAATTCGCCCTGCGAACCGACGAGGATATTGTCCGGCTTGATATCGCGGTGGATGAGGTTGTTGTCGTGCGCATATTGCAAGGCGGGGGCAATCTGTTTAAGATACTGGACGATAGTGTCGAGCGATAACTGTTGCCCTTTGTGCTTACTGGCAAGCGAACCGTTAGGAGCGTAGTCTAGCACGAGAAACGGCGTCCCTTGCTGGATATCAAAGTCATACACGCGCACTATGTGAGGATGGCGCAACGAGGCCGTGCGCTCGGCTTCCTGCTGGAATTGCGATTCGTCAACATCGGTCAGGTGCAAAATTTTGATGGCGGCCTGTTGCGTCGTAATGCGTACATGCTGGCCCAGGTAGACATCAGCGAAACCCCCGCCGCCTAGGCGGCGTACCAGCCGATAGTTGCCGAACCGCTGCTCACTCAGGTCTCTATTCATATGCCGTTTCCCCTATCGCACATTTATAGACTCTCGTTTAGCTCAAGATTTGCCATTATACTATCATGGATTGCTAATACGAACAAGTTCCTCGAAAGTTCCGGGAAAAACTGAGGCTCTGTCACCTGTGATGAACCTGGAAGGCGAGAAGCAGTGGCTGTGACGAATCGGTGAGGTTGAGAGTATATACTTATATTGAAAAGAATGAATGTCTTGTTACTCTCTCTAACGCGAAACAGGCCGATGAAGAGAGATCGAAAGACAATGATGGCTTGCTGGTCTCTTTCCACGAGACGAAAGGCTGCTTTGACTGTGCATACCTATCCACCTGAGCATAAAGAGCATCAGCAAAGGGTTCCTGGCAACAACCTATCGCGCTTCCTGTTCACGCTCATACTCCTGAGCCTCACGGCAATTGTAGTCTGCTTTCTCGTCATCAGGCCGGTATGGTATACCCCAAATACGCCTGAGAACTATCCGACTCCCCCGCCGGGCGTTGCTCTCTCTCCTCAGCCCTCGCCTACGCTGGCACCTACTCCGACTGCCGACCTGGCGCAGCGCATTGACGCCTATATCAATCATCTGACGCAAGCGCAACAGATCGGCCAGTTGCTCATGCTGGCGGTCTATACCAACGGCTATACTTCCGCGTTGAACCAGCCACTGCAACAATGGGATATCGCCAACGCCATCGTCTACAACCAGTACAATAGCGGGCCACTCATGCCAACTTCATTGAGCGCGTGGACGCAACTGACGCATAGCCTTCAATCGCACGCCAATCAGGCGCTGATTATTGCCACAGACGAGGAAGGGGGAAGCGTTGACCGTCTTGCCCCCTATTACGGCCCCTCGCCCTCACCGCAGACACTGGCGGCTACCGGTGATCCTCATCAAGCCTACGCCCAGGCGCAGCTTGATGCCCGACGCCTGCTTGCCAGTGGCATTAACACCGACTTTGCTCCGCTGGCGGACATCTATCAAGGCGGGGCCGTGGATCAGAGCCGCATGTTTGGCACGACCCCCGCTCAGGTGATCGCGTATGCCGGAGAGTTTCTAGATGGCTTACAGAAGAACGGCGTCGTGGGAACCTTGAAGCATTGGCCCGGCATCGGCTCGGCGTCGGCCAATCCCGACTATGGGCTGCCGACCATTACCCATAGTAAGGCCCAACTCAACGCCATTGACTTCGCTCCGTTTCGCGCCCTGCTGTCGCACCAACCGGGAATGATCATGGTAACGCACGTCATGGTTCCCGCTTATGACCCACACGAACCGGCCTCGCTCTCACCCGTGCTGATTAACCAGGTCTTGCGCGGCCAACTGGGCTACCAGGGAGTGGTGATTACTGACGCGATGGATGCTCAGGGTCTGCTCCAGTTCATGCAGCAGCAGGGATATACTGATCCGGCGCAAGCGATCGCCGAGGCCAGCGTGCGGGCTATTCTCGCGGGCAATGACATTGTAGAATGTCCCATCGAGCCTGATCGCCTGGCAGCCGTTGTCGCTGCCATGACCACCGCTGTTCAAACAGGACGCATCTCGCAGCAGCGCCTGCGTCAGTCGCTGCGTCGCATTATCGCGCTCAAAGTGCGGATGGGACTGATCTCGCTGCCATAGCGCCTTTACGAACCAATCCATGCTCATTTGACCACAATTCTCAAACTGAGTTCTGTCAGCTCTTCCAACAATCCCGCGATCAGCTCTTTATCCTCCTCCTCAAGCACGGTGCGCGGGTCGAGCAGGAGGGTATCGTGGAGAATGCGCGTGATGATGGGCGTGGGGCGCAGGCGCAGGCGGCGCGACAGGTCGTCGAGCGGCATGGGGACGGCGGAGGCGTCGAGGGCGAGCAGCATGGTGGGCAGCGTCTCGCCGGGGAGCGAACCGCCGCCGATGGTCGATTCGCCGCGCTGCGCGCGCGCGGCGATACCGGCAGAGTGCAGCTTACCTGCCCAGCGCGTAGCGCGACTGGCGAGCTTCTCCTGCGGCGCGGCGATCATGCGCCAGATGGGGATGTGCGTCTCCGCCTCGCCGCGCTGGTAGTGACGCAGCGTGGCTTCGAGCGCGGCCAGCGTCATCTTGTCGATGCGTACCACGCGCATGAGAGGATGTTTCGCGATACGCGCGATCACGTCGGCTTTGCCCAGGATGATGCCAGCCTGCGGGCCGCCAAGCAGCTTGTCGCCGGAGAAACAGACCACATCGGCCCTGGCAGCCAGGCTCTCCTGTGGCTTCGGCTCGCGCGCCAGCCCGTAGCGCGTCGTATCCAGCAGGCAGCCGCTGCCGAGATCGTCCATTGCCAGCAGGTTGTGCTGGTGGGCAAGCGATGCCAGCGCGGCGATGGGCGTGGATTCGGTGAAGCCGCTGATCAGAAAATTGCTGGGATGAACAGAAAGCAGCAGGGCTGTGCGTTCGTTCAGCGCCGCCTCGTAGTCGCCCAGGCGCGTGCGGTTGGTCGTGCCGACCTCGACGAGGTGGCAACCGCTCTGTCGTATCACGTCCGGCACGCGGAAGCCGCCGCCGATCTCGACCAGTTGGCCGCGCGAGATAATCACCTCGCGGCCCAAAGCCAGCGTGCTGAGCGCGAGCAGCACTGCCGCCGCGTTGTTGTTGGTGACGAGCGCCGCTTCCGCGCCCGTCAACTCGCGCAGCAGATCCGTCACATGGCTATGGCGCGAGCCGCGTTTGCCCGTGGCGAGGTCATATTCGAGGTTGGAATAGCCGCCCGCGACGCGCTGCACAGCCTGGATCGCTTCCTGACTGAGAGGCGCGCGCCCCAGATTGGTGTTGATGATCACACCTGTCGCGTTGATGACGGAGCGCAGGCGCGGGCGCTGCGCCTGTTCCAGCGCCTGCGCGGCGGCGGACAGCAGTTCGTCCGGCGCGGGACAGGGCGCGCCTTTATAGATCGCCAGGCGCGCCTCGTTGAGGCTGGCACGGATGGCGTGCAGCGCCAACGTGCGCGTGTGCTGTTCGCTCAATTGCTGCCCCGCGGGAGATTGCAGCAATTCATCAACGGAAGGCAGGCGCCGCAATTGATCCTGGTTGGCTGTCATTGGCATCTTCCCTGATTGGCCGGAACGCAGCATCGTACCCCATAATTCAATGCAACGAGTAAAACAATGTAATAGCGAGGCTGTTGGCGATTTTGCCCATGACTGACTGCATGTCAACCTCGTTCAGGCGGCAGATGGCGTATTGATCGGCCAGCAGAGAGCGCAGCACCGGGTACATCAGCTCTGTTTTCACCAGGCTATCGGTATCGAGCAGGGGGTAATCGCGTTTCAAGAGCAGGTGATGATAGGGACGCAGCTTGCCGCGGTAGGACGTGAGAGCGACAACGTTGACCGCGCCAGCGTGGCGACAAAACGGCTCGGCGGAGACGACAAGAGCTGGATGCCAGTCAAGGATGCGCTTCTCTTCAATACCCGGCGGCAGCGTTGGATAACCGAAATTCACCCAGTAGAGCATACTAAACTGGACTGGCGTCTGATACGTCAGTGCATCTGCTGCAAGTTCTGGTGGATGGGGCATAGCTGCTTCGCTTCAGGACATAAAGACGATAAAACAGGTTCCGGTAGTATCAGCGGGCATAGGCCACAGAAGCGGAGACCGGAACTTCGCTGTAATCACTCTCCGTATGAAAGCACGCACAAGAGAGCGACCAGGATTGTGCCACGAGGCTCAAACGTTCTTCTTGCTCGTCCTGGCTCTCGTCGCGCAGCGCCGCGTCGATGATTTCCATTTCTTGCTGGTACTGTTCTTGAAGCAAGGCAGAACGGCCAAGATCGTAATTTGTGGACATACTATACCCTCTTTGATGATTCCAAAAGTACTATCTTCTCCAGACACTCTCATACGTAGGTCTGGTTCACAAACAAGTGCAAACGATTGCGTGCGATTAACAATGACCAGGATTTGTTCTCCAACGTTTGTGATTATACCAGCAAATCAGAGCAGATGCAATAGGTTTCACGGCTGAGTTTCAAATTTCTGTATCGCGTCCCAAAATGCTTGACAACCCGCAAGGGGTCAGCTATAATGATTGCGTCGATCACTAAGGAGGTGCGGCAACGTACACCTTGTGACCAACACAGTATACGAAAGAACAGCCTTCTCACCAGTCGCTCCCTTCATCTGTTCTGCGTGAACAGACAGGGGAACAACCGGCAGGCGCTTTCTCAGCATGGGCAGTTACCAAAGTGGTCAACTGGAGCTGACTGTAAATCAGCTGCGTAATGCTTCGGGGGTTCGAATCCCTCACTGCCCACCGTTGATCGGATGAAGCGCGCCTCTGGCTCGTTGCTAGAGTAAGAGAGGTGACTGTCAATCAGTTGCTTCGGCGGTGGAGGGCGCGTCTCTCACGACCTATCCGACGTAACCGGCCCGTGTGGCGCAGCGGTAGCGCACAGTCTTGGTAAGACTGGGGTCATGGGTTCGATTCCCATCACGGGCTTCACTGGTTCCTGGATGGTGTTTGTCTGAAGAGTTTGCCGGGCTCCGGGCTGACTACAAGACCAATCTGCCCCGCCTGGGATCGAAACTTCCAAATGATCGCCTTTTCCCCAACATGCGCAGCATTGTAAAAAACTGCGCTGCTGGTCAGAGCAGCGAGCGTATACTAGTTTTATCAAAGCTGCGTGTTTTTGTAATGGTTATATCAACACGTATCGGATATCTTTGTGAAAGAAAGGTAGCCTGAGGAACAAACAATGGGCAAGAAGAAATTTGAGAGGACAAAGCCTCATGTCAATGTGGGAACGATTGGACACATCGACCACGGCAAGACGACGCTGACGGCAGCCATCACCAAAGTGCTGGCGACGCTCAACCCCAGCAACAAATACGTGCCGTTTGAC
>DATLSW010000071.1:0-9097 GCA_035533955.1 Ktedonobacteraceae bacterium
TATAATGGTAGGGTCTATTTCTTAGCACAGCCTTTCAGGCAGGAGGAGAGGGAAGTGAACGCAGCGAACAATGGACCCGCTCTGGGTTCAATCCAATTTGTGACTGGCCCACTCGCTGGACGAACCTTCCAGATAAGCAAACCCGTGACGACAATGGGACGCCGCGAGACCAATGATATCGTGATCGAGAACGATCCGAAAGTATCGCGCACCCACGCCAGGCTCATCTGGAACAACGGGAACTGGATGGTGGAAAAGCTTGCCGTCGAGAACGTGATGACGGTGAATGGGCAGCCAGCGCAACAAGCGGACGTTTACGACAAAACCAGGATTGGCCTGGGGGAAGACACCTCGTTTGTCTTCTACGCGCAGGTTGGCATGCCGGCCGCCGCTCCAGCACCTTCCGGCCAGCATCCGCAATATTTTGGCCCGACGGCCCCGCCGCAGCAGGCGTTCCCGCCAACGCCCGCTCAACCCAGGCAAGCAACGCCGCAGTCGTTTGCGCCAACGCCTGCTCAGCCCATCGTGCCTCCTTTCCAGCGCAATCAACCGCCGCTCTCTATGGGCAGTATGGCAGGTGCCAGCCCGGATGGCACGGTGATCGCCCCGGCTCCCACCACAGGCGGCCCATCCATCGAGATCAGCAGCAACACCTATAGCGGGCGACAAACGTATCCGCTTAAGAAAGACATCATCAATCTTGGGCGCGACGCCAGCAACGACATCATCGTCAACGATCGCATCGTTTCGGGCTTCCATCTCCAAATTGTGCGGCGCGGCAACCAGTTCGAACTGATTCATCCACATCCTCATCGCCCGCAGACACTCAATGGCCTGCTCTACCAGGGACGAAAAATCCGCGGCGATGAACCGTTCCGTAAAATCTTGACGCGCGGCGACATCTTCCGTATCGGCGATGAAAATGGCACGCTGATCACGCTCACCTTTGATGACGGCAGCGGCGAACAAGAGGAAATGATCGCGCCGATGCAGCCCATCAAGCTCGGTATGCAGGAGTTGAAAATCGGGCGCGCGCCAGGGAACGATCTGCAACTGGTTCATCCGCAGGTCTCGTCATATCATGCTCGTCTCGTGCGCGAAGGCGATACCTACCGCGTCGTGGATTTGAACAGCACCAACCATGTCTATGTCAACGCGGAAAGGACAACCAACCACCTGCTCAAACTCGGCGATGAAATTCGCATTGGCCCCTATCGTCTCGTCTACGAGATAAACCAGTTGGCGCAGTACGACGAGAGCAACTTTATTCGCATCGACGCGCGAAACCTCAAGAAAAGCGGCAATAACAACATCGTCCTGCTCAGCGATCTTTCGTTCTCCGTTCCGCCGCGCAAATTCGTGGCCCTGGTCGGCGGCTCCGGCGCGGGCAAATCGACCTTAATGGATGCCTTGAACGGCAGCCGTCCCGCGCACAGCGGCACCGTCCTGTACAACGGCCAGGATTATTACAAGAACCTCGCGGCCTTCAGCACACAGCTTGGCTATGTGCCGCAGGACGACATCGTTCACCGCGACCTGACCGTCGAGCGCGCCCTGTACTACGCCGCCAAAATGCGCCTGCCCAGCGACTTTACGCCGGGGCAGATTCGCCAGCGCATCAATGAAGTGCTGGACGACGTCGAACTGACAGCGCGGCGCAAACTGCTGGTAAAAAAGCTCTCCGGTGGACAACGCAAGCGCGTCTCCATCGCCCTGGAACTACTGGCGAATCCGAGCATTCTGTTCCTGGATGAGCCGACTTCGGGCCTCGATCCCGGTCTGGATCGCAAGATGATGTTTCTCCTGCGCCGCCTCGCTGACAAAGGCCATACCATTGTCCTGGTGACGCATGCCACCAACAATATCAACACCTGCGACTACATCTGCTTCCTCTGCTCAGGCGGGCGACTGGCCTTCTTTGGCCCGCCGGAAGAGGCCAAAGCCTATTTCGGCAAAACCGACTTCGCCGAAATTTATAGCAGCCTGGAACCCACCGAGGAAAATCCCAACGTGCCGCAGGAAGCCGACTCGCGCTTCCGTACATCACCGGAGTACCGCAAATACGTTGAAGAACCGCTCTATACGCGGCCACCGCAAAGCCGGGCTGCCGCCGCGGGGCAGCCGATAGCGCGCCCTAAGCGCGGCAACCCGTTCGCGCAGTTCTTCCTGCTGGCGCAGCGCAACCTGGAACTGCTCAAAAACAACACATCCAACCTGGCGATCCTGCTCCTGCAAGCCCCGCTGATCGCGCTGCTCTTGATGCTGCTGGTCAGATTCGAGGTGGGCGCGGGCATCTTTAATGCCAATCAAGTCGTGCAATGCCTGCCGCAAATCAGCGTCCCATCGGCCATTTCGCCGGGAACAAACGGCATCATCGGACCGACGAACGCGAAACAGAACGCCAATAAAACGATAGACTGCAACGCCGTCGTAAACTACCTCAACACTGATACCGTCGGCAAAACCTACGCGAAAAGCCGCGGAGGAACAACACAGGCGCTGCAAGACTTTATCACCATCGGCGCCAGCATTAACGCGCAGCGCGCCTTGTTCATCATCGCCTTCGTCGCCGTCCTGTTCGGTTGCATCAATGGCACGCGCGAAATCGTGAAGGAGGCGGCGATCTACCGGCGCGAGCGCGCTGTCAACCTGGGGCTTGTGCCGTATATTCTCTCCAAGATCTCGATCCTGGGCATCATGGCGTTGTTCCAGAGCTTCTGCCTGTTAATCATCGTGCAGCTCTTTGAACCGCTACAGCAAGGGATCATTCTCACACCGATCCTGGAGACCTACATCACCCTGGCGCTCACAGCCCTCGCCGGTCTGATGGTGGGTTTGGCCGCTTCCGCCTTCGCCGCCAACGAGGACAGCGCGAACAGCTTGCTGCCGTTCTTGCTGATTCCGCAAGTGGTCTTTGCCGGCGTTGAGATTCCGTTGAAGGACTGGATTCTGCAAATTGTCGCCGCGTTCTTCCCAACGCGCTGGGCGATGGTGAATCTGGGAACATCCATCGGCCTGCACAGCGACAAATTGGGCGGCGACAGGCTGTTTGGCAGTTCGAACAGCTACTTCCCCCAGCTTTTCTCGACCTACAGCCATAGCGACGCTGTCAACCACATGCTGGTTGCATGGGGCGCGCTGCTAGGGCTGAGCCTGCTGCTGGCTATTGTGACCGGCATCGGCTTGAAACTCAAAGATAGACGCGGTTAGCCGCGCGAGGATGTGATGACGATCATCACATCCTCTTCTATCCCTTCGCCACCATTGCTCGTAGCGCATCTTTGTAGTTCATACCATATCCGGTGGTGTGGTATCATTCCTCGTAGCGTGCTTCTCGTAAATGTCATATCAGGATAACCCACCATCATCTCTTATCGGAGAAAATGTGACTGATTTCATGAACATAACGCCGCCTACTTCATAGCAAATACTACAGCGATCAGCAATAATGAGTAGGTAATCAGTGTTCTAGCAAAGGCATAGCTATCCCGTTGAGGTTTCGTAGCACTTGCGCGAGGAGAGAAAATATGAAGCGACGTGTCGTCATTACAGGTCTGGGGGTTGTGGCTCCTAATGGCATCGGCAAAGAACAATTCTGGGAAGCCTGCGTTGCCGGCAAATCGGGCATCCGGCGCATCACGCAATTTGACGCGAGTTCGCTTCCGTCACAAATCGCGGGTGAAGTAGCGGATTTTGATCCGGCGGCGTTGGGGCTGACCGAGGTCGAAACGCGCTATACCGACCGCAATACACAGTTCGCACTGACGTCCGCCAGCATGGCGCTCGAAGACGCCGGATTGCTCGGCCGCTTAAGCGAGCAGGAACGCGAAGAGATCGGCGTCTTCATGGGTTCAGCGATGGCATCGAGCGCAGAAGGGGAAAAACTGTGGGTCAAGCTGACACAGCGCGGCACGCGCGTTCCTAATAACAACCACAATGGCTACGTCCCTCCCACACTGGTGATGACGCACGCGCCCGCCGCCGCTATCGCCACGCATCACCAGTTGCATGGCTCCTGCATGGTGATCTCTACCGGCTGTTCCGCCGGAGGAGATGCCATCGGCGAAGCCTACTGGGCCATCCAGGAGGGTAAAATGGAACGGATGCTGGCCGGAGGCGCGGACTCGGCGATCAGCCTTGCCGGTATGGACGTTTTCTGCGTCCTGGGCGCGGTCAGCACGCGCAATGATGATCCTGAACGAGCGTCGCGCCCATACGATAAGCGCCGTGACGGTTTCGTGATGGCCGAGGGAGCAGGCGTCTTGCTGCTGGAAGAACGCGAACTGGCGCTGGCGCGCGGCGCGCACATCTACGCCGAGATCATCGCCTTCGGCACAAACTGTAATGCCCATCATATGACGGCCCTGCCCCCCGACGGTATGCCGCTACAGGAACTGCTGCACCAGACGCTCGACGCGGCTGACATCACTGGCGAGGAACTCGACTACATCAACTCGCATGGCAGTTCCACGCCGTCTAACGAGGTGGCCGAGACGGCAGCGTACAAGGCCGCCTTCGGCGAACAGGCGTATCACATCCCGATCAGCGCCACAAAATCCATGATCGGACACACACAGGGAGCGGCCAGCGCCATCGAAGCCATCGTCACCGCGCTGGTGATTGACCGGCAAATCATCCCGCCCACCATTAACCAGGAGGAATCCGATCCAAAATGTGACCTGGATTATGTCCCCAACATAGCCCGCCCCGCGGATGTCAAGGTCGCCTTGACACACTCCAGCGGCTTCGGCGGCGTCAATAGCGCGCTCGTGCTGGTTCGCCCGGACTGGCTTGATCAGCGCTAGAAAGCGAGGGAAAGAGCAATGAAACAGCAGACAGAGCGCCGCGTCGTGGTAACGGGCATGGGAGTGGTCGCGCCCAATGGCATCGGCATACCAGCTTTCTGGCAGGCAACCAGAGCGGGACGTTCCGGCATCAAGCCGATCAAGCGTTTCCCCACCGACGATCTGCGCGTCAAGGTGGTTGGCGAAGTCAGCGATTTTCTCGCCAGCGACTACATTGATCGCAAGTTGGCGAATCGAACTGACCGCTCAACGCACTTTGTGCTGGCTGCCGTGCAGGAGGCGCTCAAAGACGCCAATTTTACGCTTGCGGATGAAGACCTGCGCCGCGTCGGCACGGTGATCGCCAATACGCTCGGCGGCGTCAACTTCGCAATGGATCAACTAGAATCGCTCTACACGCGCGGCCCACGCTATTTGAGCGCGTATACGGCCATAGCGTGGCTGCAAGTCGCCAACGTCGGCCAGACGGCGATCCGTTACGGATTGAAAGGCTATACGAAAACGCCGGTCAATGATACTGTCGGCGGCCTGGACGCGCTGGGCATGGCGGCGGCAGCCATCCGGCGCGGCGCGGCTGACGTGCTGATCACGGGCGGCTGCGAGGCGTTCCTGCACCCGTTCAGCCTGGCGGTGCTGGGACATTTCAGCGAGATGGTCTACTGCGTCGCGGGCAACGACCCGGCGGCCTATCGTCCCTTCGACCAGCGCGCCGCCGGGCTGATCGTCGCGGAAGGCGCGGGCATCTGCCTGCTCGAAGAATACGAACACGCGCGCCGGCGCAACGCGCCCATTTACGGCGAGATCGTGGGCTATGGGCAAACCAACGACGCCAACGGGCCGACGCCGCCCTCTCCCGACGGCAGACAATACGCGCGCGCCATTCGCCTTGCCATGCAGGAAGCGCAGTTATCCCTGTCAGATATCGGCTACTTCGGCGCGGATGGACGCGCCATCCCCCCTTCTGATCAGGGTGAGGTCGAGGCTCTGCGTCTCGCCTTCGGCGCGGGCAGCGAGCAACTGCCCGTCAGCGTGCCGCGCACGATGCTCGGCCACAGCTATGCCGCCGCCGGGGCCATCGATACCATCACCGCGCTACTGGCCCTGCGCGACCGCGTGATCCCGCCGACGATCAACTGTGACGAGCCAAACCCGGACTACGCGCTCAACCTGGTGCGCGACGAGGGCCATCCGCTCGCCGGGCGCGCCGTCCTGCTCGGTGGCCGCGGCATCGGCGGCATGAACGCCGCCCTGGCGGTGCGGGAGATGTAGACGCTTCAGTCACAAGATTTGTCCCTTTTTTGACTGATCTATGCAAGTGCGTTGCAACGATGAGCATAGAAAATTGATCAAAAGTTGGCTAGCGTTTGTCATGGTTTGCACGCCCACATTGCCTTACACTCTAAGAAAACCATCGAACAGGAGAAAGGCAATGCAGAACCAGGATCAACCAGGCGAGTCTTTTGACAGTCAGCGCATTGTTGGACGTCGTAGTGAAGGCAGTAATGTGGACGAGATAAACGTGTATGAGCTACGCGAGCCATTCTCTTCCACGTCCACTGCCAGCCAGCAAGAGTCACAGCAGAAATTTCATCCACCCGCGGCGAGAGCCTTCGTTTTTCGCCGCTATCCAGTCATTTCAATAGCCCTTGTGGCGCTTGTGATCGCGATTATCACGCTCCCTCTCTACTTCATCGTATTCGGGCAAAATCATTCACAGCTGTCAAAGCCGAAAGCCTCCGGGCAAAATCATTCGCATCCGTCAAGGCCGAAAGCCGTTTCGAGCCCGACTATGTTCGCTACACCAACCTACACAACTCCGCTCACAAACCCATCGAATCATGATCCGGAAGCCTTTTTGCGCTTAGCTATGTCCGGTACACCAATTTACGCGGATACACTCACAAACCCGTCGAATCCTGAGACGGAGTTCGCAAATTGGGTGCAAAAAAATTCTCCCAACAACTGCTTCTTCGCTCGAGACGGTTACCATCTTCAGGCGACAGGCTACTCTGGCTGTTGGGAATCGGGCTATCAGTTTGAGGATCTGGCGCTCCGTGTGGATGTAACTTTGTTGAGCGGCATGTCTGCCGGAGTTTATTGCCGCTTTGGCACCGGACTCTTCGGCGGCTATTATGGCTACTTGCTCGGCATCGACGACGGTGGAAATTACTGGATTGACGGCGGCGAGACCGTTTCTCAACAACCACTCTTCTCGCCTGCCATAAAGCAGGGATATCATGTCAAGAACACGCTTGAGATCATCGCGCAGGGTACAACCTTCTACTTCTTCATCAACGGCGTGTTTCTCACCAAATTGATCGATACGAATCCGACACCTACCCCTACTTCTGCTGCCGCCCCCGCGTCATCGCCTGTGCCAACGCCGCCGCCGCCACAACCCTACGCGGGCAAGATTGCCTTCTTTGCTAATCCGGCGGGAACAGAGGCGGTGTTCAGCAACCTCATGGTATACACGCTTGCATAGCGTCATGAAAGAGTGGTTGCTAACCAGTCGATACGATGCTGACTGGTTAGCAACCGCTCTTTCTATCATGAGTTCCACTAACTATCGTGAGGAATCTGGTGAATTGTTTCAGCATGTGCTATAGTTGTGATAAAGAATGTCACTCGGTATGCTCTATCCATCAATCTTTTGAAGCGCGCTATTTCCCTGTATGGTACGAGGAGAAGCAACTATGGCTCGAGCGCATCCACTATTGAAAAAAGAGCGCCTCAGGCTATCCCTTTCTCAAGCAGAACTCGCGGAGCGCGTTGGCACGACTCCCTCCAACGTGAGCCGGTGGGAGCGCGGCAAAACCTCGCCCACGTCGTATTTTCGCCACAAGCTGAGCGATCTTTTCCAATTGCCTTCGGAGGTGCTGTTTCCGGATATGGGAGGAGTGGTCTCTGCTGTGACGACGGATGTTTTCTGGTTCAATATGGATTTGAAGGAGGCCAGCGAATGCTATGGGTATACACGTGAGAAGATGACGCTGCTCAGCCGGGCCAGCCGGGGAGAGGCCACGTCTATAGTCGGCCCGCGACGCATCGGCAAAACCTGGCTCATGAAGTACTTGAAGCTGGTCGCGCCCGCACGCATGGGTACGCAGGTCCATGTCGGCTATCTTGATGTGACCGCGCCGAGCTGCGCTACACTTGCCGGTTTTACCCGCGCGGCGCTGAAGGCATTGGAAATCACTGTTCCGGCATCGGTTGGGCAAGAAGCCTCGCCGCTGGTCGCGCTGGAACGCGGAGTGATCGATCTGCGCGCCAGGGAGCAGATACCGATCCTGTGCATCGACGAGTTTGAACACTTTTGTCGCTATGATGCTCAGCGCGGCATAGTACTGGAACACCTGCGAGCCGTCAGCCAGGCCGGGCTGGGGCTTGTGGTTGCAAGCAAGCAGCCATTAATAGAGATCGTCGATAAGGTAGAGCGCACCAGCCCGTTTTTCAACATCTGCCGTCAGGTGTCGCTCCATCCATTTTCCAGGCGAGAGGCCGAAGGCTTCGCGCAGGATAAGGCGGCGCAGGCAGGCTGGAGCGAAGAGGAGCGCGACTACCTGCTCGCTTACGCGCGCGAGGCAGATCGCGATATCTGGTTTCCCCTGCGCCTGCAACTGGTCGGTACGCTGCTGCACGAAGACAAAATGCTGGCTGAGCTGGAGTATCCCGACTTTTATCGTCCGCAGGACGCGGATTACTGGCAAGAGTTTGTTGAGCGCGTCGATGAGATTTACCAGGGAGTAGTACGCTAGATGAGGCAGCTAAAGTCGGCTCTACGTAAGCTGCTGTGGGAACCATTGCTGTGGATTTTCTACTGCTTTTTCCAGCCGGCACGTTTCAAACGTGAGGTGGAAACGAGCAGCGTGCCACTGCGCTTTGTGCGCATGTGTTTGCTTGTTTTTCCGCTGTTTCTCTGCGTTTTTCCACTTGCTTTCATCACGCATGTGCTGTTTACGCTACTGTTCCCACACATTTTCAGTACATCTCTTGCTGCTCTCTGGCAACAAGCATTCGCGGCAATAGGGGAAACGCTGCTGGCGCTGCTCGTTGCGGCGCTAGCAGGAACGATCTTTGGGCTGACTTATGGCATCGCGGGCGGCATGGCTGCCACGTACTGGACGACGGCGGTGGTATCCATCAAGCTCACCGCGTTCAATGTGCCAACGGATGTCCTGCTTGTTCTCTGCCTCGTCGTCGGTATTGCTGGACTGACGATTGGCGTGACCATCGGAGGCGCGTCCGATATTAGCCTGAGCAGCCGTCTTGAAACAGGCGTAGGCAACGCG
>DATLSW010000072.1:0-4033 GCA_035533955.1 Ktedonobacteraceae bacterium
GTTTCATACTACGAAATCGCCGCGGATACCATCATCAACCAGGTATGAGAGGCGCGCGCTGACCAGCGTATTGTGCCAATCGCGCGTATCTGCTTCCGGCAACCCTGCTACCTCGACGCGCAGGTAGTTGTCGGTGAGACCTTCCCAGTAGCCGCGCTTCTGGCCTTCGATCAGTACCGGCAGCGTTTCTCCCAAAAATTGTTCGCGGAAGCAGCGAGCGTGTTCAGCGTTCAGAGCCAGCAGACGCTCGCTGCGCGCTCTCTTCACCTCGTCCTTGATCTGTCCCTTCATGCGCGCCGCGGCAGTTCCCTGGCGCGGCGAGAAACGGAACACATGCGCCTTCGCGAAACGCAACCCGCTGGCAAGCTGATAGGTCTGCTCAAAGTCCTCGTCTGTCTCACCGGGGAAGCCGGTGATGATATCCGTGCTGATGGCAATGCCCGGTACAAGCTGTTTTGCCGTCATAATGATGGTGCGATAGCGCGCGCTGTTGTAGTGGCGGGCCATGCGGCGCAAGATCGCGTCCGAGCCGCTTTGCATGGGCAGGTGCAGGTGGCGGCACATGCGCGGATTCTGCCACAATTCCAGCCATGACAGGCGAAAATCCTCCGGCTCCAGCGATGAAACGCGGATACGCGGCATCTCAGTCTCACGCAATAAGGCGGCGATCAGATCGCCCAGGTCGCGCACTTCATCATCGTCGGGATGATAGTCGCCCAGGTGAATGCCCGTCAGCACCACTTCTTTGTACCCTGCGCGCGCCTTGCGCTGGACGTGATCGACGATAGAGGCGATGCTGCGGCTGCGCGATTGGCCGCGCACGTAGGGAACGATGCAATAGGTGCAGCGATTGTCGCAGCCGTCCTGCACTTTCATCTGCACGCGCGTGCGCGAATTCAGTATATGGTTCGTGTCTGGTACAAATGGCGAGAATGGCGCGGGATTATCAGGTTGTGGCTCGTCTTCCGCGCTATCGAACAGGGCGCTATCGCTGCCGATATGCTGCGTGTCAAGCGGCAGCATGGGCAGCGCCAGGCGTTTTGTGCTTGCCTGGGATGCCGTCGTGGCCGCGAGAGCAGAATCGTTGACTGTCCAATGTTCCTTGATCGCTTCCGTCAGTGCATCTTTGCCGCTGTTGCCTACCACCAGATCGACGCCGGGCAGCGCGGCCACGGCTTTGGGGTTCATCTCGGCATAACAACCGGTCACGACGAGCAGGGCGTCCGGTTGGCGGCGGCGCGCCTGGCTGATCATCTGGCGCGAGCTGCGATCCCCCAGGTGTGTGACTGTGCAGGTATTGACGATGTAAATATCGGCGCTCTCTTCAAAGTTGCGCTGCACAAAGCCTGCCGCGCTCATTTGCTCGCTGATAGCCTCGCTGTCGGCCTGGTTCACCTTGCAGCCCAACGTGGCGACGGCGAATGTCGTTTCTGGATGTGATTGATCAGGCATATCTGTTCGCTACATCTTTTTATTGCTGTCGTATATACTGGTGTTGGTTCTATCAGATTGATTATAGCCCAATGTGTCAATCGTCGTCTCTCAAGGAGGGAGATCCTACCCCTATCAGCTAGCCATCGATCGCCAAAAACGAGATATAATTTGTGTATGAGCGATATCGAAAAACATGATTCACTTTCGGAGGCTGACGCTGACGTTGAGATCAGCGATCTTGCTCAGCTTGAAGGTGACAATCAGCGGCGTCCCGCTTTTGCGCACTGGATCAACACGGCCTTCGAGCGTCGATTCGGGCCAGGAAGATCCTCGCGCCGCCGCGTGGGCGCGGTAACAACGTTTGCGCGTGTTGTGTTCGCGCTGCTGTTCATTGCTGTGAGCTACGAGGGCGGTCTCCTCGCGATTCTTGCCAAAACTCGCTTGCTGATTTCTACGTCTTCTCCTTCACGCATCGTGCCGGAAGCGCTTTCCCGATCCAGTGCGTTTTCCTGCGTTATGGATGCCGCGTGGTCGCCGGATAGCGCGTATATTGCTATACTTGGCTATCACCATGATTGCACATCGTACGCGCCTGAGCCAGGATTGATGGCAGTCTACGATGTGCATACAGACAGGAAGGTCGAGCAGATATCTCTTGATACCCCAGCTTTACAGGCATTGCTTCGTTACTCCGTGAAGAACGTCGGTATCTTTTATCACAACATACTCTGGTCGCCTGATGGAACGCGACTGGCGATCCTCTTCAGCGTCGCTTCGCAGGTAGCGCCGTTTGAAGGGGTTCTGCTTGTCGATAGGAATGATAGGCATGTGGAGGTGATGCTGTATCGAAATGTGTCTCCAACCCTATCTAACGAGTACCTCTCGTGGGATATCGCGCAGGGTAAGCCAGCCCACATCGCCTACACGCCCTTGATTTCTCATGCCTTTACCTACATTGTAAACGTTCCTCTGGCTCTATCGTACCATTGGGGAATGGATGGAACGCTCATTCCAGAAACAGTGCCAGACTTGTCTCCGGCTCCAACCGGACCCGTTGGCAATCCTGATGGCGGCACATCCTTCTCGCCCTGGCAGAGTGGACAGGTGAGTTTGATCTATCAGAACGGCAATTCGCCGGTGTATTTGCCGGGCGTCTATGCCTGGAATACCACCTTTGTGGCATGGTCGCCCGATGGACGCTATATTGCAGACGGGATCGACATAGCTGGGCAGTTGGTTATACCGGGGATACCCTCGATGAGCCAACAGGCTTTGCAGGCGCTGCAAGCTGCCGGTCTACCCGTTCTTCCGGTACGTGATAAGGGCATGGAGCAGATTGCGAAAGGGCTGAAAGCTCCAACGATTACCCCACCTGGTACTCTGGCGGAGAATGTAGCGTGGCGTCCCGATGGTCGCGTCATTGCCGTTATTGACGGTTCAAATCATATCGATCTATACAACTGTGCTACCGGCCATATCCTTAGCAGGCTGCCATTGCCCGTCGGCATCGCGAGCGATATTGGCGGAACAATCGTGCTGCGCTGGTCGCCGGATGGCACGAGGCTGCTGGCCTCTGGCCCAATGATCGGCATCGGCGTGCTATGGGGACCAGGTCAGTTGCCCAGAGTCTGACGCTGCTGAGGAGCTTCGTTGAGAATTTTCTGGATGTACGGTAGAACGAACCACATACAGCCCGCGCCGAACAACGTGCCAGTGATCACGCGCAGTTCCCAGGTACTCTCGCGCAGGCCGAACATCTGCGTCAGGCCGTCCCAGGCCATAGGCAGCGCCAGAATTCCCCACATCCACCAGGGGATGCCGGGTAAGCGTTTTTTCGTCAGAATGAAGACCAGCCCCGTACCGAACATCGAGGCGTAGATAGAAAAGTTGCGCGCGCAGAGGCCCAGTTGATGACCGAAGATGTAGAACGAATGTGCCGGAATCTGAGCGCAGACGAAATGTAGAGCATAAAACAATGGTTTAGAGATGGCGTCGAGGCCAAAGTAGGAGAGGAATGGCACAGCAATAGCGATGGCTACAACGCATCCAATCACCGTTGTAATGATATGCGCCCAGTAGTTCAGTAAAAATTCGCTGAAACGGAGAAGGAATCGCTCAACAGCTTGTTTGCGTTCTGGCGTTAGCAGTTGGACATTTTTTTTACCTGGTACTGATTGAATTGCCATATCTCAATCCTCTTATGCTCTGAATTATGCACTGAAAGGCCAATATTTTGCTATGGTATAGCGAATGCTCTGGCTAAATCGCGGTATTCTATGCGTCCCTCTAACAATGCCTCGTCGTTGATGATAATCACCGGAATACGGTAGCGATATTCTTCAAAAATGGCGGGATCGCTGCGAATGTCGATCTCCGTCAGATTATACATTATTTCCGCGGCAATGTCATCTAGCATATCGCGCGCTTCCTCGCACAGGTGACAACCAGCCTTCGTATAGAAGATTACCTGCGGCGAAGCTGCTTCCTTGGGTTTGCCCACGCTTGTCGCTCCTGTATACTCAAAATGTTATATCATCTCCGGCTGTGTAGCTGCGTAATTCATGTCGCCATTTGAGTGGGCGACTGGCGCAATTCATGG
>DATLSW010000073.1:0-8553 GCA_035533955.1 Ktedonobacteraceae bacterium
TATACTATTCCTGGCGGCATCGTGCGCTATCGCGAAACCGTCGAGCAGTGCGTCTTGCGCGAGATGCGCGAAGAAACAGGCTATCGCGTGGCCCTGCACGAGTTGGTAGGTATTTATTCGTCGCTCAAACGCGACCCGCGCTTCCGCGCCGTCTGTATCGCTTATCGTGGCTCAATTGTCGAGGGCAGCCTGCACCATTCCGGTGAAGGGAAAGCGTGCTGGCGCGAACCGGGCGACGTATTTGGTCATATGGCCTTCGATTGTGAAGCCATGTTAAAAGATTATTTGCATCACCAACAAAGTTTATCGTGAAGTGTAGGGGACGCACTCTCTCCGCACTCCGTCCGGGGACGGGTAATGAGAGGTAATAAGCGCACCCAGAGGAGACATACCATGCCGATTTGCCCTATTTGCGACGATACCGGATTGCGGAACTCGGACTCCGCGCACCCAGAATTTTGTTTTTGCTCGGCGGGCAAGCAGGCGAAACGCCAGTGGGAAGCCAGCCAGGGCATGAGTAAAGCCGTGAGCCAACCCAGGGCCGCCAGCTTTATCGACATCGGCCAGCTTGATGAGGTCAACGCCAGCGTGGATGCTATGCGCGCCTCGCTACTCGGCGCGGCAACTGGCGAAACGACGCTGCCATCGAAGCATCCTGCTGTGCAATTGCTCTACCAGGTTGCCCGCAGCGGCCATGAAGTTTCGGTCGCGGAGGCCACGCAACTCTACGAATTGGCGAAAGCGTTGGAAGGTTTCCTCGCGGCTCTCGCTCCCATTGGCCGGAATCTCAAGCGGTAAAAAAGCGCAATAGCATAATTGGGTTACGAATATTGACAGTTGTATACATTCCCAAGTATACTCAACGCGAGAAGCTGTTCTTCCTAGATTACTCACTCGAAAACTCGTAAAGAAGAGGTACATCATGAAATGTCCACGTTGTAGCAATGAGTGGGATGCAACGAAAGGCCCCTGCCCAGGCTGCGGCTACGTGCTGCCCTTTAGCCAGGGGTCCCCGACGGGACGCCCCTTCCCTTCATCTCAAAGAACGACGACCCGGCAGCCGAGCGGTTCCTTCCCAGTAAGGCAACAACCGAATATGCAGCCAGGCGGGCAAACATCCGGCAGCGCCCAGGGCTTCCCTGCCGCGCGTTATGGGGCGCCCAATCCTGGAAATCCGCGCGTTCCGCAATCTTCGACGCAGGTTCCTAACACGCCACGTCCCGCTTCTTTCCCTTCCATTCCTACAACATCGGGAACTTCAGGAGGGTTCTCGCCTGCTTCTGCGCGAGCGAATGGTGAGAATGCTGGCCTGGGACAATCTTCCCTGCGCAATGGGCATAGCGGTGGCATGCAGCCGGTGAGCAGGGCCGTTCCGCAGCGTCCGCAGTCATTGCCGCAGGCCGAAGTCGCGACCGATCCACGTACAAAGAACAATGCGCGCCCGCAGCCGTTGCCTCGTGCCAGTCGCCTGGTCACAGATCCGCTGGCGCGTGATGTGCCGCCCATTCAGCCTCAGGCGCGCCCGCGGCCAACATCGCAGGGCGGCTCTACCGCTTCTTCGTACAATGGCGTCAGCGCGACCACAAGATCGTCAGCGCGTTTCGACGAGCAAAACCAGCTCGCTGCCGGCATGCTCTTGCGTAGCGGTCGCTATCGTTTGCATGAGATGCATGAGAAGCAGTACTGGCTCTCCGGCGTGTACGAGGCTGGCTGGGTAGCTCAGGATGCGCAGCGCGGCGGCGCGCGCGTCACTGTCTGCGAGGTAGTGATTCCAGAGACCAGTTCGATGGTCGTCCAGTCCACTCTGCGCAGCGCGACGATGGCCTTGACTTCCGTTGGTCGCCACCCGCATATTCCAACGTTGTGGGATGCTTTTAGCGATCATGGGAGAAGTTTCTTCATATTTGAGCCGTTCGAGGGCGAGTCCTTGCTTGCTCGGATGCGCCGCACAGGGCGCGCGCTATCAGAGCAAGAAGTTGTGGAGTGTTGCCTGCAAATGACCGAAGCCCTGGAATTGCTCGCTCAGCAGTCGCCGCCATTGGTGCATGGCCTGATCCGACCGGAGCATATTATTATCGCTCGCGGCGGTTCCCAGTTTATTTTATCTACTTTCTCCATTATTCTGGCCGGCGGCGCAACACAATTTGTGGCGGGGATGGATCGCTCGCAACTCTCTCCCTATACCGCTCCCGAATTTACGCGCGGCGTGATCGATGTTCGCTCCGATCTCTTCTCGCTCCTGGCAACCGCGTATCATGCTGCTACCGGCAGCGTGCCTGCTGGACTCAGCGGCAGCATCCCTCCGGCGCAGCGGCTCAATCCGGCGATTTCCGCGCAATTTGACGCTATTTTGACGCGCGGGTTGCGTCCGGTCGCGGGCCAGCGTTACCAGCGCCCTTCCGAATTGCGCCAGGACCTGCTGGCGATGCGTTCGGTCAGCGGTTCGTTGGTTGATGGCGGCAGGCAACAGTCAGCGCAAGCTAATCAGCGTAACGCCAGTTACCAAACGCCCGTCGAGATTGCCAGACCCCAGGTAGCTGATAGCGTCGCGAAGGCTCTGCAATCGCTCGCTCCGGTCGAAGAGTTTGATGAGCGACGTACTCTGTTGCCGCGGCCCGAAGAACTCTCGCCACTGGCAGAAAAGAACGATACGCTCTATTCCGCCATTTGGATTGCCCTGGTGATCATCGCTCTGGTTGTGCTGCTAGCCGCTGCCCGTGGCCTGTAACGTGCGGACGCGACGATGAAGGGATATGCCATACAAAATAATGGCGCGTCCTCTCATTATCGCGTCTTTCGTTAAGGTATGTTCAAATGTCGCGAGAGCAGGAACGCGCCGAAATTCGCGATGCTGTCCACTTCGCCATCGTCAAGCATGGTGATCATTTGCTTGATGACCAGGCGGCGCGGTTGCCCCGGCGTCGCGGGCATGGCGAAGCCTATGGCGTTGGTATGCTTTGGCTCGCGTTCGGCGCGGATTTCTTCTGCCATCAACTCCAATAGATCTGCGGTATCCAGGTCCAGGGCGAGGGCCAGGCTCTCCAGCACTTTCGCCGAAGGGTATTTTTGCCCGCGCTCGATCTCCCCCACATAAATTTCGGATAAACCCGCTTTGTCGCCCAACTCTTTGATCGTCATCTGGTGATTTTGGCGTTCCCGCCGGATCACCCGACCGACGATCTCTTGCAGATCACCCATCGTTTTTGCTCCTTATACCTATGCTTACGGCATAGATTCAAATATAGTATGCTCTGAGCATAGTTTTTCTCTTCCAGTATAAACTATCAGCATGGTATATTCAAGTTAGAAATAGTGCTGACCCGGCAACCTTTATAGGTTGCCGACATTACCAAAGAGGAGGATCGTTTGCTATGACAGTTGCTTTCTCGTTTCACCAGTATACATCCGGTCAACAGGATGTTCGCATTCCATTACCAATGCCGATAGTCTATGAAGACGCGCCGGTTATTCCTGTGCAGTGGGAGTACCATATCCTGACCGCGGACACGCGCGAGGGAGACCTTCCTGCCGAGGCTCAGCTCAACGAACTGGGTAAGGAGGGATGGCTGCTGGTCGGGATGCTCGACCAGCGCGCGTATCGGGAGAACGGGCGGGTGTACTACTACTTCGTCCGCCAGCAACATTAATATCAAATCCGGTAATGGGGCGGCGCAATCAATTGCGCTGCTACACTACCAAGTAGGGTAAAAGAGGAGGATTACCATGTCGTCAAGCGTTTTTGTGCCGACTGTCATTGAAACGACGGGGCGCGGTGAGCGTGCCTATGACATCTATTCGCGCTTGCTGCGCGAACGCATCGTTATGGTTAACGGGCCAATTGAGGATACCATGGCGAATCTCATTGTGGCGCAGTTGCTCTTTTTGTCGGCGGAAGATGGTCAGCGCGAGATCAGCGTGTACATTAACTCCCCTGGTGGCGTCATTGCTTCGGGGCTTGCCATCTATGACACCATGCGTATGCTGTCCTGCCCGGTCTCGACCACCTGCGTCGGTTTCGCGGCCAGCTTTGGTACGATCCTGCTGCTGGCGGGCGATAAGGGGCTGCGCCGCTCCTTGCCGCACGCGCGCATTCATATGCACCAGCCGTTAATCCAGGGTGGTGGGATCGCGGGCCAGGCCACCGATATCGATATCCAGGCGCGTGAGATATTGCATAAACGCGATGTCATCAATGAAATCATCCACCGTCATACCGGTCAATCGCTTGATCGCATCAAGCGCGATACGGATCGTGATTTTTTTATGAGTCCCGTTGAGGCGCTGGAGTATGGGATCATCGACGAGGTGCTGACGCTGGCCGAAAAGAAGCAAGATAACTGAAGGCTTACGCCCCAAAAGTCACCTTACATTGACACCCTTTCCTGGGATCAATACACTGAGCAATAAGAAGAAGGGTTGAGATTCTCAATCCTTCTTGTTGACAGTCGTTTCCGTGAGGTTGTAAACGTATGATGACGAATATTAGAGGAGCGGTGAAGCGCATTCCCTATACGCAACTGGCGCTACAGCGTATTCGGGCGCTCACTGGTCACTTTGACTCTCCTATCCCTTCAGTCAAAGCATTGAAACGTCGCGAGGGGCAGATTTGGAGCGAGCCATCCTGCACATTGGAAGGCATTGATTTGTGTGAAGACGCGCAGCTAGCCATGCTGGAAACGCTGGCACCGTATGCTACTGATCTGCATTTTGAAGCCCAGAAGAAAGAGCCGTTCCGCTTTTTTTATGAAAATGGCTTTTTTGGCTATTCGGATGGCTTTTTGCTCGCCTGTATACTGCGCTACTTGCGTCCCAAGAAGCTGATTGAGGTAGGTTCGGGTTTCTCATCGGGGTTAATCTTTGATACCAACGATCTGTTTCTCGATTACACACTGGACTGCACTTTCATCGACCCTTATCCCCAGCGCCTCTTCTCGTTGATGACTGAGCGCGATCAGCGCCAGGCGAACGTGCTACAAAAGCCGGTGCAAGAGGTGGATGTGGAAGTCTTCGAGCAGTTAGCCGCCGGGGATATCCTATTTATCGACTCCAGCCATGTCTGCAAGACAGATAGCGATGTGAACTACCTCTATTTTAAAGTGTTGCCGCGTCTGCACGCGGGTGTCTATGTTCATATCCATGATATCCCCTATCCTTTCGAGTATCCCAAGCATTGGGTGCTAAAAGGTCGAGCATGGAACGAGGCGTATCTGCTACGGGCGTTTTTGCAGTATAATAACGCTTTTGAGATCGTGATTCATAGCCATTTTCTCTACCTTTTCCATTTAGATCGGCTCAAAGAGCTGATGCCACTTTGCACAAAAGGAGATGCGGGGAGTATCTGGCTCAGGAAAGTGACGGACGGAAGCTAATCGGGAAAATGGCTATCAACTTATCTTCACGTAATCCAGCTCGATCCACTCTGGCCCGCTCGCCACGGTGCCGAAGCGCAGCGTCCCGCGCGGCGTCGCGACCGCGTACTGGTTGTCGAGCCAGGCCACGAAGCCGAGTGGACCACGCGGCGGCGGCGGCGCTCGCAGCACGAGTTGATCATCAACCCAGAATGTCGCGGTTTCCGGCAACCATTCGATGACGTAGGTATGCCAATCTTGCATGGGCGCGTTCAGCAGCGCCTCGCTGGCGCCGCTCAAGCGCTGCATCCAACGCTGCGCCGGTCGTGTCTCGCCTGTCAGGCGCGCCCAGGCAGCCGACAGCGCCATCGGGGCGACGGCAGCCAGCGCGTCCAGCCGCATACTGTGGATCACCTGCGCTTTCCATCCCCAGCCGGGTAGATGCGGCACAAGCGCCATATTGGAAGGTGGTGATGCATAAAAAAACCAGACGGCTTCTGGCAGCATTAATACGTCTCCGCGTACCGAGAAGGGATAATTCCAGAAACCGAAACCTGCCGTGCCGCGCAAGCTATCCGTGCTGTCTCCAGAGTCGCCAGCCGTGGCTGCCGCGTGTGACGAACGGGCGCGCACTTCCATACGCAGCGGAGGATGCCACGGGAAATCCGCTCGTTTCCGTTGTCCATAATCGTCGATCTGCGCGTTTGTGTAGCCTCCGACCTCGGCCAGCGAACAGCCCATCCGCAGCGCCGAGTTCTCGACCTGCATGAATCCTTTCCCGACGCAGGTCTGACTCCAGCGTAGGGAAAGCGCTTCAGTGAAGTCATCGTTTACCATCATAGATTCAACAGATCTTCCTCGAGCCGACTCCAGACTTCGTCCTCGGCCTCACTGCTGCTCATTTCACGCTCAGTTCCACGCGATTGAGAAAGCAGATCAATGACGCGCTGGCGGTAATTCGCAAAGTAAGGCGCTTGCTGTTGCTGGTCAGGCATCGGCAATAACTGGATATCCGCTGATTCGTAAAATTCATACGGCTCAAATATGAGCGCGATCAGGTTAGCGAAGGTTTTCATCAGATTCAGGCGCGCCTCCGCGGCAAAATAATTCAACTGCGTGCTGGAAATGAGGAGCGCACCCGCGATTTTCCCCTCGTGAACAATCGGGTAGACGGCGGCGCTTTTCTCTTCGGGCGTTTTATGCGCGGGAATCAAACTATCTCCATGTTGTACGTCCTGATTGATCTGCTCTTCACCGGTTGTTACCACGTACCCGCAAAGCGACTCCGCTCCTAGAAACATCGCGTTTAACTCTCTATCGCGCCCCCAGGGCGGGTTGCCGATGCCGATACTTTCCCGCAAACTGTGAATTTTTTGATCCCTTCTGGATTTCGGCATACAGCGTACTACACTGACAGACATGCCCAATTTCTCCGGGTCGAGCTGGCTGATCGCTTGTTGGAGGATTACGCGGCCCAGCCCCTTGTAACGAGCGCTATCAAGCATCGTGGCCCGATTTTTGAGCAGGTTGATATAAAAATCCACCGGGATTTCATGAGCTTCTTTATCGAGCCTCTCAAACGAGAAGTCTGCGAAGCGCTCGTCTAGCTGTAAGAGATCGATCAACTGCTCGCGATATTGGGGAATCGTGCTGAGGAGATGATAAAGATTTTGCGGGCGCGGATCGGTATCGCCATTGATCCAGCGCGTCAGTGTAATGGGTTGAATACTCAGCTCCTGGCAAATGCGGTGCTTTTCGTGCGGTTCCTCGGTGATCTCCCGCAGTAATGCTCGCCAACTGTCCGTTTCTCCCATAAACTTTCCTTACTATAAGCAGCCTGACATACAACTGATGTGTCCCATCATACCAGCCTACAGTTGCCGCGTCAATCTTTTGTCTCCAACCGGCTACAGAACTTTTCAAACTTTTTACAGTCGGTTAATTCCTGTTTATAGATTTTAGATAATGCTCGCTTGCTAAGCGTAGATTGGCTTCTCAGGACGTTTCATGTTTTTTGTGGCTTGACATGATGCATCCAGTTAAAATAGGGAAATATTCTTTGAAAAAAAGAGCATCGGGCCTTTGGCTTAGCCTGATGCTCTTTCTATTTTCACTAGCTCAAATGATTAAAAGTCGGCAATATGGAAATTAGGAAATCTGGTAATATGGAATTACATGCTAATTTCTCGCTTTATCTTTTCAGGGATAACTAGCTCGTCTTGTGCTTCCATCATTTTGAGATAGTGGCTTATAAGCTTTGCTGGTTTCACTATGCTGTTTAGGATATATCCCTTTCTTTTCCCTCCGTCCAGGCTGTTGATTTGCTCAAAGCCTAATGCTTCTAGTATATTTTGTCCTTCTGGCGTGGTTCCTATGCCATACCAGTTTTTGATATCGTACTGAATTGTTAGGGTTAATGCCCATTTTATAGAGTGTCTGATAAGGAATATTCCTCTGTCTCTGTCTTTTTGGAGGTTGCCTGATGGTACTACTTCTATTATAGGAAGGTAGATTGAAAGTCTTCTATCTGTCCATCTCTTAATAGACTGAGGCGGGATATCTCTTTCTCTGATTTTATCATCAATCAGGGCGTAGATGACACTTTCGTCTAGTGGGAGGAATGTTACCCAGCCTACCAGCTTGTTTCCATCTTTTACATGCATCGATATGTCATTATTTCTCTTACGCCACTCTAGTACAGTTTTGAATGGTACAGCGTCATCATCTCCGTATGGCTGCTTTGTGATTTCCTGTTTTGTCCAGGCGTCAGCGATAGTCGAGAGTTCAAAGATTAGTTTTTCATGCTCCTCTTCTAGACCTACCTCGGCGAGTGCGTCAATTGCTTCTTTAGGGAAACGCATACTAGGTCTTTTGCCCGTATGGGGTATTTTTCCTTCTCGTACTTCTCTATAGAAGGTTGTTGTTGGCTTGTTGAGTATTTCCATCGCTTTTTTCGCGTCGTAGTATTGTTGCTCCACGGGTTTCTCCATTTTTGTTTTGCTAGGTTGTTTTATAGCATGATATTATTCTACCTTGAAAAAATGGGAAAGTAAATATTTTGGCAATTTGGAAAAAATACTGGCAATTTGGCATAATGGTATTGACAGAATTGGCAATATATGTTATTGTCTTTGTATCAGTGTGTGGCAATATGAAAATAGGTAATCAGGATTTTGGTAATGTGTATTTTGTAGGAGTGCTAGCC
>DATLSW010000074.1:0-5567 GCA_035533955.1 Ktedonobacteraceae bacterium
GTGCAACCGCTTCTACTGAGTATTCCAGAGGTGGCGGCGTCGTTGCGAGTGTGTCGCGCAACAGTCTACAAGCTGATTGACAAGCAAGGATTGCCAGTGATCCATTTGAGTCGTCGGGCGGTGCGCGTATCGGTGGTGGCATTAGAGCAATGGGTACGGGAACGGGAGGTAGCATAATGGCAAGCAAGCGGCGGGGGCATGGTGAAGGCTCCATTTATCAACGCAAGGATGGCCGATGGGTTGCCGGTATTACACTCGAATATGGGAAGCGCAAGTATTTCTATGGCGATACACGCCGTGAAGTACAAGAGAAGCTGAAAGTAGCTTTACGAGAGCAACAACAAGGGACTTTGGCAACTGGCCCTCAGCAAACGTTGAAGGCGTACCTGGAGCAGTGGATAGAGCAAGTGCATAAACCGCCTATTATCCGTGTGAGTACCTACGGAAAGTACCGTGTGGTGGTGTATCAGCATCTTATTCCTGGGCTTGGGCATATCCAGTTGCAGAAGTTGACGCCTCAGCATCTTCAATCCTTCTATACAAAGGAATTGGATGGGGGTCTCAGTGCTGGAAGTGTGAGGATGTTTCATACTGTGTTGCATGAGGCTCTTGAAAATGCAATGAAGTGGAACTTGGTTGCAAGGAATGTCTGCGATTTGGTAGATGCGCCTGTACCTGCTCGTCATGAAATGCAACCGTTGACACAAGAACAAGCGAAGCTTCTTTTGCAAGCGGTACGTGAGCATAGGTTGGAGACGCTGTTTGTTGTAGCGGTGGTGACTGGTATGAGGGAGGGTGAATTGCTGGCGTTGCGTTGGCAAGATGTTGATTTTGAGGTCAGTTGTTTATACGTTCGGCATACAGTCGGTCGTGTTGGGAAGCTGGGTATGATTGTCTCTGAGCCGAAGACGAAGAAGGGTCGGCGCAAGATTGTGCTTCCTGAGTTTGTGATCGAGGTGTTAAAGCAACATAGGGAACGGCAACAAGCAGTGCATGAACGGGCTGGCTCACGATGGCGGAATATGGATGTGGTGTTCTGTAATAGATATGGTGGTTACATAGAGTCGGCTACTTTACGGAGGGTCTTTAAGCGTATTCTTGAAGGTGCAGGGTTGCCCGATATTCGGTTTCACGATCTGCGTCATAGTGCAGCGACAATTCTCTTAGGAATGGGAGTGCATCCAAAGGTCGTACAAGAATTGTTGGGACATAGCAGTATCAGTATCACGTTGGATGTGTACTCGCATGTGATGCCGTCGATGCAGCAGGAGGCGATGGATAAGCTAGGGGATTTATTCAAAGAGTAGGACTTTTGCTGTCAACTTTGCTGTATGAGTGGTTGCTTGTCTATCGTTGGTGGTATGATGAGGCTTGTGGAGTTCGTTTAGCTGGCGTTTGAGGGGGTAAACGCGGAAATAACTTGTCTCCGCGTTTTTATAAACGAGATTTCGTCTTATTTCCGTAGCATCAAGGAGGTTTTTATGCTTGTCCTGAGTACCGCTTCCGTGCATCTTGCAACCATCACCATTACCACTGGCCTGATCGTCTATCTCATCATCGCGGCGGTTATCGGCCTGATCGCGGAATTTCTGGTTGGTTGGCGGTTGCCTTTTGGCATTATTGGCGCAATCATCGCTGCCCTGGTTGGCATCTGGCTCGTTACCAATGTCATCCAGATTTCCATCTCCGGCGACCCCGTGATCGACGGCGTGCCAATCATTACTGCATTGATAGGCGCGATTATTCTGGTCGCGATCTGGCACCTGCTGACCGTTCCACTCTGGCGTCGCCGCCGCCGCTATTCCTACCGGCGTCGCTATTAGGTAGAGACAGCAACAATGAATATGGGCGGCGAGGCTTGCCTCGCCGCCCATATTCATTGTTGCTTGTTATCCAGACCAGCTTGCGCGCACCTCGCGCAACTGCTCTGAGGTCAGGATACGGAAGAGGATGAGCAGGTTCTCCAGGTCATATTCCAGGCCGATGGCGTGCAGTTCCTGGCGGACGCGGCCAAGCGCCCTGATCTGCGTAGTGGTTAGCATACCGTAGCTCACCAGGCTGGCCGCGAGTAACTGATCGGGCGTCAACAGCTTGAACATCAACAAAATTTCCCCCAATTGGTAGTTCATATCCACACCACGTAACATCCTTTGAATGCTTTGCGCTACATCCAGGCGTTCCTGGGGAACCAGGTGTCCCTCCAGCAGCACACTTCCCAACGTGCGCGTCGCTCGGCCATTCAAAACCTGCGCTTGCGGCGGAGGCGTGAGAGCGACAGGCATGGGCGGCAGGCTCTGCATAATATCCAGCAGGATCGCGTTATCCTCGATCCGCTCAATTTCCGCGCCGCTATTGCTCGCCGCTGGCGCGGGTGAGGCGACAGGTGCAGTTCGCGCCGCCTGTGTTCCAGGCTCATTCTCGTGCCGCTGCTGTTCCCGCCGCAGTTGTTCGTTCAGGATGGCGGCTCTGGCCTGGGTATTGGGTGCGTAGGCACCTGGCTGGCGACGAGGATCATCCTCCTCAATTTCTGGCGACGCGCCCGTCGGCAGTGCGGATGAAGGTCGGGCGATAGACAACAGCGTCGGCGGTTCTTCCTGACGGGTCGTTGTCGTGACCTGGCTCGCGTAGCCAGAACGGTCGGACGGTCCGATGGCAGGCATACGTCCCGAGGGCAAATCTTCGATGGGGGAGGCACGTAAGGGCAATGCGCCCAGCGGCTGCACATCAGCCGGGGCGGCGTGCTGGCTGTTCTGGGTCAGGCCATTCGCGCCGTTTCTTTGCCCGCGTGCAAGCTCTTCCAGCAGAGGCAGCGCCTGCTCTTCTAAAGAAAGTGATTGCTGCCCCTGGGCCATGCGGGAAAGCTGCGCCAGTCCCGGCTCGTTAGGAAAAGCGGGTTCGCGCCTGATCTCAGCCGCCGTTTCTGGGAACGCGGGCTTCGGAATACTCGATAAAACGCTGGTCGAATCGTCTGAGCGAGCAGTAAGCTGGTTGCTCCCGTTCACATCCTGTGCAGGGGTAGGATTCCACGGACGCTGGCCGGGATAGATCATAGCGCGAATTTTGTCGGTTGGCAATGGCCCGGCGGCGCGCGAGTCTGATGTATCCACGGACATCGATGGAGGCAGAGGGGTCAGGCGGCGCGGTGAGTTAGGGGAAGCGGGACGCACGGAAGAGACGGGCGTGGTTACTTGCGCGCTGTTGGCGCCGTCTCCATTCATCGCAAGCCGCGACATGGAACCCGTATGAGAGACGATCAGCCGCGCGCGGATGGCATTGACGAGGTTCATGATACCCATCATGCCATCGACTTCCATGTCCGCCAGCACCGACTGCGGGCGATCATCCGCGTCATCGCTGGCAGGGCCGTACCCCGCGATATTTGTGCAGTGAATGGTGAACACCTGAACGCCGCGCCCCCGGCGCTGCGTATCGAGCGCAACCCAGAATTCGCGCCGCCCCGCCGCCGCCTGAGCCAGGTTCACCAGTACCATCCGTACCGGATAGCGCGCAATCGTATCGAACACTTCGACGGCGGTACGCGCCGTGTGGCACTCAAAACCGGCCAACTGCAACTCGCTCATCAGCAGCGTTGCCAGTTGTTGATCGCGTTCAAAAAGAAGGATATGCGGTCCTCCTGTACTATTCATAAGTCCTGCCTCCGCTCGTTACCTGAGTTTCCTCTGGATTCCCATCGCAAAGTATAGCACAGATGTGATTGTTGTGATAGAGGGCGGTACTATTTGACACAACTACAGTATGAAAATAAACGCTGCCGATTTTTGTGGTAGCATAGAGCCAACAGGTTGCCCTGATAGAACACAAGGAGAACGCTTCATGAAATCAATCGATTTGAGTAATATGCGCGTCATCGATCTATCGCAGAACTGGGACATGCACACGCCAGGCTTCGCCACCTATGATGGCCCAACCATCAAATGGATCAAGCGCGTGGCTTTCGATAAAGTGGGCGGACAGGAGATCACTTCGACGCTGCACGTAGGGACGCACCTGGACGCGCCTTTGCATTTCATCACCAACGGCCAGGATATCGGCAGCATACCCCTGGACAAGCTGGTTGGGCCGGGTGTGGTGGTAGACCTGGAGTCCCTGGGCCTCGGCGATTACGATATTTACACCTCCGCGCACTTCGAGGCATGGGAACGCAAGACAGGTTTGCGCATCGAGCCGGGCGATATTGTCGTGGTGCATACCGGCTATCACAAATATTATCCGAGCAACTGGTACGGCGAGTCGCAGCCGGACGAGACCCGTTATTTCATCAAGCATCCAGGCCCCACGCGCGAGTTCGTCAACTGGGTGCTGGAACGCCAAATCTCCTGGTTCGCCATTGACGCCGGTTCGATGGATCACCCCATGAACACTGTCATTCGCAAGGTGCGCCCCGACCTGGCCGTCAAGTGCGCCCAGAAGCTCGGCAAGCCGCTTGAAGAGATCTGGCCGGACGACGACCTGCAACTCATGCACTACGACATGTTTCCGCACGGCGTCTTCCATGTCGAGAACGCTGGCGGCATGATCGACGAAGTGCTGGACCAGCGCGCCTGGATCGGCTGCTTCCCCTGGAAATTCAACGGCGGAGAAGCGGCGTTCTGCCGTTTGGTGGCGTTCATGGAGAAAGGTTAAAGAACTTTCCCCATATTCAGCGCGCGCGCCTCCGCTTTGCGGATCATCAATCCTCCAACCAGCACGCACAATCCGTAGCCGAGGCCGACGGCGAACAGGGGCAGGCGATAGTCTATGCCATAAAGTGGGCTCATGACGCTGGCGCTGAAAAAGCCGCCGATCAGGCCAAAGGTGGAATACAATCCCTGCACCCTGGCGCGCATCGTGCTGACGGAGGCGGCGGCGACGCTGGCGTCAACGGCTGGCTGGATGAAGGCGTAGATTGCTCCCTGTACGGCGAAGAAAAATATGACGACGATAACGGTGGTGGTCAGGCCATAGATGGCGTAGAGCGGAACCTGCGCCAGGCCAGCGATCAGGATCAACCAGGAGCGGCGGCGGCGGTCGGCCAGGCGCCCGCCGATGGGGGCCAGGATCATGTTGGGCAGGGAGAAAGCAACATAGGCGATGCCGATGATGGCGATGGATGCTCCCAGTTGATTGTGCATCCAGATGGGCAGGATCGTCTGATCGAAGCCTACGTACAGCAGATCGCCGAAGGCCAGAATATACGCGCCGAGCAAGGGCAAGGTGAAGAGCAGGCGGTAGGGTACAGCTTGCGCTGGCCCGGCGCTGACAACCGCGCTTTTCTTCGCTGGATGAACCAGCAAGATGATGATGATGATGGCGATGAGGCGGCTGAGGGCAGCGCCAATGAAGGCGTCGGCATAGCCGATGGTTGCCAGGAGGCCGCCGATGCCGGGGCCGATCAGAAAGCCCGCGCTGAAAAAGGCTCCGAAGATACCGTAAGCCTCGCCCTGTTGCTCTGACGGCACGCTATCCACGATCAGCGCGCGCGCCGATGGCAGCACAGCCGCCGCCATGATGCCTTCGACGCAACGCAAAACCACGAAGAGGACCGGATTGGTGATCGGAATATAGAC
>DATLSW010000075.1:0-5171 GCA_035533955.1 Ktedonobacteraceae bacterium
TGGCCCCAATGCTGGCTATCAGGCCGGTGTGTCCGATCAGGGTGACAAGGATCAGATCGTTAGTAACAGCATCTGCGGCCTCGGTTACACTCCTGTGACGCCGCCGCCGTACCTGTACTTCATCGACGTCACCTACACCAACAATGTGACGGATACAGGCAACACATCCTGCCTGGACGGCAGCCCGATCTCGTTGATGAAAGGCGCGCCATCGCACCTGGCGCATCACGGCATACCAACATACATCCACTAATTCTGCGGTTCGGCAATTCTGATGGAGAGGCGCAATGTATTGTGTCTCTCCATCAGGGTTGTTCCTTCAACAATCTGCATGTTTTGCGTCCTCTGATTTGTGGCGACTTCTAGTAAGATAAGCAGGCATTCCAATTTGGATGGCTATATCTTTCCTTGCGCCCGCAACAGATGCGCCTGTCAGGTGCGATTCAAGCATTGCATCTGACAGACATCCCCATTTTGTGTTACACTCTCTCTACAAGCACATTTATGTGTGAGGAGAGAAGCATCATTGCCCTCTTTCCGCTTAGTTTATCGAGTACATGCCAGCAAGCGGATGTTTTCATGTGGAATCAGCGCAGATGATGTTTATCCTGTGTTGCATAGCCATCACATTTCGCTTTCATAGTCCATTTGGAGTATTGCATGACACAAACCTTCGAGAAACAAACCCCACATCAGGCCGTCGGCAAGCGCACGCAGCGCATGGATGGGCTGGATAAAGTCATAGGACACACGCGCTATGCTGGAGATATTCAGGCGTTGGGCCTGCTTCACGCGCGCCTCGTCCTCAGCCCGTATGCGCACGCGCGTATTCTCAACATCGACACGGCGGCGGCGCTGGCGATCCCCGGCGTGAAGGCCGTCTATACCAGCGAAACCATCGGCATGACGGGCGAGGATAGTTCGCGCGCGCAGTTGCCGCTCGCCGGGCGCGAGGCGCTATGGTGCGGGCATCCCGTCGCCATTGTGCTGGCCGAGACGGAAGCCGCCGCCGAGGATGGCGCTGAAGCCGTTGATGTCGATTATGAACCGCTGGCGGCAGTGATCGACCCTCTGGCGGCCATGCAGCCCGACTCGCCGTTAGCCCGCGAGCGCAAAGAGGGCGAAGTCTCAGAAATTGCCGGAGGCGGCGCGCACGCGGCGGTCTCGCGCGAGGAAGAGACGGAGGAAGATCAGGAAGAGCTATCGCCGAATGTCAGCGATAAAGCGCATCTGCACATGGGTGATATCGCGGCGGGCTGGCGCGAGGCCGAGGTCGTCGTTGAGCGCACGTTTCATACCAGTATGGTGCATCAATCCTATCTTGAGCCGCAATCGCTCATCGTCGCGCCCGACCATTTCGGCCAGCATTTGACGATCTGGCCCAGCACGCAGGGATTGTTCGAGGTGCGTTCGGGTGTCTCACAGGCGCTTAAAATGCCTGAACGGCAGGTACGAGTAGAGTCCGTGCCTATCGGTGGAGCTTTTGGCGGCAAATTCGGGTTAGTCGAGCCACTGGCGGCGGCGGCAGCGCGCGCCGCGCGCAAGCCGGTGCGTCTCGTCTATACGCGCTCCGAAGATCTCCTGGCCGGTAATCCCGCGCCGCAATCCGCGATCACAGTCAAGCTCGGCGCGAAGTCTGATGGCACGCTGGTGGCGTTGCAAGCGCGAGCCGTCTTTGATAGCGGGGCGTTTCCTGGCGCGGCGGCTGTCCTGGGAGGAATCATTCTCAACAGCAGCTATCGCTGCCCCAACGTTGATCTGCGCTGCTACGAGGTTATCACCAACAAAGTCAGTGTTGGCGCGTATCGCGCTCCGAACGCTCCGCAGGCGACCTTTGCTCTCGAATCCGCCGTTGATGAACTATGCCAGAAATTAGCGATGGACCCGTTCGCCTTCCGTCTGAAAAACGCCCTGCAAGAGGGCGATCCCACCATCGATCATCGGAAGTGGTCCCGTATCGGTTTGCGCGAAAGCCTGGAGAAAGCGCGGGAGCAGCCTCTTTGGGAGCAGCGTCTATCACAGCCTGTTCCCTCTGAGTTTGCAGGCTGGAAAATCGGCGTCGGTATGGCGGCGGGCGGCTGGCCGGGTGGAACCGAGACGGCTGCCGCCGCCTGTCGCCTGGAAAATGACGGCACGATCACGGTCATTATCGGCACGGTTGACCTGACCGGCTCCGATACGTCGATGGCCCTGATCGCCGCCGAGGGTCTGGGCATGGCCGCCTCAACGGTGAATGTGGCCCACGACAATACCGATACGATGCCTTATAGCGGAGGCACTGGCGGTAGCAAAACAGTGTATTCGATGGGACCTGCCGTGCTGGCGGCTGCTCGCGAGGCGCGCCAGCAAATCCTGGCTATCGCTGCTGATATGCTTGAGGCGGCGACAAGCGATCTGGACATTGAAGGCGACAAAGTCGTCGTGCGCGGCGTCCCTGGTCGAAGCGTTGAGCTGACAAAGATCGCAGGTGAGTCTATGCGCTTTGCCGGGAAGTACGAGCCGATCTACGGTCATGGCCGCGTTGCCAACAGTGTCAGTTCGCCGATGTATGGAACGCACATTGCGAAGGTGGCCGTCGATCCCGAAACTGGCGAGGTGCGCGTGCTGGACTATCTCGTCGCGCAGGATGTCGGCTTCGCCGTCAACCCGGCGGAAGTTGAGGGACAAATCTATGGCGGCGTTGCCCAGGGTCTCGGTTGGGCGCTCTTTGAGCGGCTCATGTACGACGAAAGCGGGCAGGCCCAAACTGCTACGCTGATGGATTATGCCTTGCCGCACAGCGAGGATGTCCCAAATATCACGTCGATCCTGATTGAAATTCCTTCGGCGCTCGGCCCCTTTGGCGCGAAGGGCGTGGGCGAGCCGCCGGTGATACCGGTTGGCGCGGCCATCGCTAATGCCGTTTACGCTGCCGTCGGTGTGCGCGTGACTGCGTTGCCGATTACGCCGGAGCGTCTCTTCGCCGCCATGCATACATAGAAAACGCCAGGGATGGTGCATTCTTGCATCATCCCTGGTGGGTGTCAGGCATCTCACAGTCCTATTATGAGGCTTGTGTTATACTAGAAATAGACTTCGTTCCTGCTTATACACAGCCTTGAAGTCATGTGTCCGTAGCGTTAGCATTGTTTTTGTAACACAGCAACGGCCACTGATGATACCGTCCGGCGCGTAAGCACCGGAGGCGTCGTCTCTGATCCGCAGGAGCGTTAACTATGACAGACTTTGAGCCTTTATGGAACAACAAGACGGCAGTATCAACTGACGAGCTTCCGCCGTCATCTGATGAAACCACCGATGTCACTCCCCCTATCGGCGTGACGCCGCCGCAAGTGCTAGCGCAGGACGCGGCGACCGGCCGCCGCGGCGCGGCCTGGCGACTTTTGTATTGGATTATCGAGAACGATCCCCGCGCCGTTGTTGCCGTCTCCTCCCTCGAGGACGATCGGCTGGCGCAGCACCTGCTCGAATTTATTGCCATGAGTACCTGGGCGGACAAACCGTTTGTAGTGCCGCCGCCGCTGCGCTCTGCCCATGCCCGCACACGCCTGTGTACCCTCTTCTTGCCGGAGTCCGGAATGGAGACAGCGCGAGCCGAGCGTATTCTTAAAGCAGGGCTGAGCGATAAACGCCCGGCCATGCGCGAAACCGCCGCGCACATCCTCGGCATCATGCGCAGTAGATCCGCCGTTCCCGCTCTGATCGCTGCTTTGCGCGATCCGGTTCCCGCCGTACAATTGCAGGCGGTTAAAGCATTAGGCCGCGCGGGCGGGGCGTCGGCTGTAAGCGCGCTGATGCAAGCGCTGCATCGGGTGGATGAGCAGACCGGGAGCCAGATATTCGTGTCACTGGTTCAGATCGGGCGCACTGCTGTTCCCTCGTTGATCGAGGCCAGCTCCAGTGGATCAGCCTGGATGCGCTGGCATTGTATTCGCGCCCTGGCGGAAATCGGCGACTCGCAGGCGTTACCCGCGCTGGTGCAGGCGCTGCGCGATCCCGATCATTCCGTGGCATGGATGGCCGCGAAGGGTCTGGTGAAATATGGCAAGTGGACTATAGCGCCGGTGCTGCGCCTGCTGACCACGGCTGATACGACTACCTGGCTCGTTGAGACTGCCTCATATGTCCTCTCCAGCCAATGTAAGAGAAACGCAAAATTGAAGCCATACCTTGATCCGGTGCTACAAAATATGCGAGGCGCTACCTACAAGGCTGCCACGCCGTATGTGGCAATGAAAGCCTTGCGCGAACTCACTGAAGCGGGCCTGATCAGCGGCAAAGCATAACAGTATGGTGGGTAAAATTCTCCCATAGAGATCTATGGCATGATTCAGGCATCAATGCTTTCCCAATTCGCTAACAACAGCAGTTTTTTATAGCAGTTCGGGTTTTGTATGTCACTTTTCAGGGGGACATACAAAACCCGAACGTAGCTGCTGTTAAATTGTCTGACCCTGTGTCATTTCGACGACCTCGACATCGTCGAGTCCGAGCGCGTGCAGGCTTGCGCGCAGCGCGGCGGGTGTGCCTGTCAAGGCTGGGAATGTGCCGTAATGCATGGGGATCACATGCTTGACGCCCAGCATTCGCACGGCAATGGCGGCCTCGCGCGGCCCCATAGTGTAGAAGTCGCCGATAGGCAGCAGCGCCACATCGGGTTGGTAGAGTTCGCCGATGATCTCCATATCTTTGAAGGCGCAGGTATCGCCGGCATGATAGAGCTTGATCCCATTCTCAAACTCGATGACGAAGCCAGCGGCGTCCCCGACATACGAACCGTCTTCCGCGCCGGAGGTATGGATGGCGTGCGTCATGGATACTTTGAGTCCCTGCCACTCAATTGAGCCGCCTTTGTTCATGCCGACGGTATTCTCGACGCCGCGCGCGCCCAGCCAACCGGCCAGTTCTGCAATCGCCACGACCATCGGTTTCGTCGCTTTGGCGATGCTGACCGCGTCTGCCGCGTGGTCGAAATGGCCGTGAGAGACGAGCATGAGATCAAGCGTATCGAACTGCTTGAGGTTGTCCGGGCAGACCGGATTGCTCGTCGTCCAGGGATCAATGAGGATAGTTTTGTCCTGAATGGTAGTGATTTTGAAGGTGGCGTGACCAAGCCAGGTGATCTGGATTCCGTTCAAGTCCATAGCGTTGTATCCTTCCTAAGACATACG
>DATLSW010000076.1:0-4719 GCA_035533955.1 Ktedonobacteraceae bacterium
GCAGGAATATTCCCCGCTGATCCGGCAGTAGCGGCATATGCCTGAAATGCCCCTCTCTGGCCCGGATAGACCGTGATAGCCTGATTGCATACGATAGTGACACCACTTTTACTCACAAGGGTGCCGCCCACCTTTGTGACATAGTAATAGTTCGCCGAATCGTTTTCCAGCGTCACCGTGCCGGTTGCCGAGGTCGCGTTAATCTGGCCTTGCCCGGTCGCGACGCCGCTTTGCGTCTGCGATCGGCTGGCGGTGAGCATTCGTGCGCCTGCCACCTGCTGTTGCGTCGCATCAGGATTGCTGGTCACTTCCATAATGGTGAAGGTATTTTGCTCTACCTTGTCCGTTGGCGTAATCGTCACCACGGCGCTTGCCGGATAAGCAAAGGTGTAAAAGGCCGCGATAGCGCCGGGAATAAGCAGCAGGAGTAAGACGATGATAGCTGCCACCAGGGGCCAGGGGCGTTTCTTGCGCTGTTTCGGAGTCACGCTTCCTGGCCTCTCCGCGTTCATCGTACCCGCGTTAGAGAACGATGGCGTGGCAACGAAAATGGAAGAAGCATTTTGCCCACCAAACTGAGGGGGTGGCGCAGGAGGCGTAATGGAAGCAACTGGAGCTGTAAAAGCGCCAGAAGGCTCTCCTGTAGCACCAAAATTGGGCCACAACGGGGCCGCGGGAGTCTGCGGTGGATACGTAGAAATATTGGGCGTATACGCGCCAGGATAGGGAGTTGGAGGAGGCTCTAACTCCTGTTGAAATGGGCCTGTTTCAATATTCATGTGTTCTTGAGATGCTGGATACAGCGGTCGTCTTACCTGGCCCCCGTACTTTTCAGTTGGAACAACGGCAGGGACTTTCAATGTATCGACCTGGGTAATGTCATCTTCTGGCTGGTTCATGTTTTATTTGATATTCTCCTACCCTCGTACAAATTTATTGAATCATGGCAGAGCTATGTTTGCCGTGCCAAGTATAGCACGACTGCATGTTACAGAGCAAATAGTCATACTAAAGGTATAGGGGGTAGAGGGGGAATCAAGGGAAGCCTGCGTCTCTGCTTCCAGCGACGATGATATAATATATGTGTATCACAATCTTTCACGAAAAGGAGCAACACCATGATGAGGCTACAAGGAAAAACCGTTGGCGTCTTTGTCGCTGCTGAAGTCGAAGATTTGGAGTTCTGGGTTCCGGTCATGCGCCTGCGCGAAGAAGGGGCAAAGGTTATCGTGATCGGTCTCTCGACCAGCTCTGTACGCGGCAAACACGGCCTGGAAATGACGCCTGATGTTGGTATTGAGGAGGCTCCTACAGCCGCCGAACTGGATGGCCTGATCATTCCTGGCGGCTGGGCTCCAGATAAACTCCGGCGCAGTCAGCGCGTCTTGCAGTTGGTACGCGAAATGGACGCGCAAAGGAAAATTATTGCGACCATCTGCCACGGCGGTTGGGTTCCTATTTCAGCGGGCATTATGCGCGGGCGCAAGGCCGTCGGCTCGACCGGCATCAAGGATGACATCACCAACGCCGGCGGTATCTGGGTGAATGAAGCGGCATTCCGCGACGGCCATATGGTGTGGGGGCGCGTCGTCGAGGATATTCCTGATTTCTGTCGTGAATTAGTAGCTGCTCTCGCGGAGTAACGCTGCTATTATGCCCATCGGCTTCACCGGAGCTTTACCGGCGATGGCGCAGCCATTGCTCATTCTGGCGGCCATTGGCGTGGGGCTTTGCTCGTCGGTCATTCCGTATGTGTGCGATCAACTCGCGATGGCCCGGCTGCCGCGTGCGACATTTGCCCTCGTGCTCTCCTTGCTGCCAGCATCCGCGACCGTGATCGGGATCGTCATTCTGGGTCAGATACCTACACTCGTTGAGGTCGCGGGCGTTCTCCTCGTCGCAGGAGCGGTGGCGCTGCATCAAGAGGCTGAAACTGTCTTTCATAAGCGCGCGCAGAGCGAGCGAGTGGAATAAGCAAACAGAACGAAACCATGCTATAAGCATAGATTTTCCCTTCTCTTCGCTTTTAGAATCTGCTATGGTTCTATGTGAGAAGACATTGCAATAATGCATGAAGGAGTGATGAAATGAAAATTGCGGCTCTATACGATATCCACGGGAATCTTCCGGCATTGCAGGCGGTGCTGGCAGAAATTGAGCAGGTTCATCCTGATCTCATACTTGTTGGGGGCGATGTTGTCTCAGGCCCCATGCCTCGCGCCGTACTGGAACGCCTACTGGAGTTTGGCGAGCGCGTGCATTTCATTCGCGGCAACTCGGATCGTGAGGTGGTCACGGCCTTCGATGGCTTGCCGCTTGATCCTGGTCTGCCGGAACATGTGCGTGAGGTGATGCTCTGGACGGCAAGACAACTGGAACAGCGCCACCGGGACTTCCTGGCGCAGCTTCCAGAACAAGCTGTCCTCGACGTTGATGGCCTGGGAGATGTCCTTTTCTGTCATGGTTCCCCGCGCAGCGACGAGGAAATTGTGACGGCGGCCACGCCAGAGGCGCGTTTGCGAGAAATCCTGGCCGGGGTGAAGCAGAACGTAGTTGTCTGTGGACATACGCATATGCAGTTTGATCTCCACGCAGGCAACGTTCGGATTGTGAATGCTGGCAGTGTCGGTATGCCTTATGGTGAACCTGGAGCCTACTGGCTGCTGCTCGGACCCAACATCGAGTTCCGGCACACGCTTTACGACCTGGAGCAGGCGGCGGCAGCTATCCGCGTCAGTGGCTATCCGCTGGCAGAGGACTTTGCTGACAACAATGTTCTCAAGCCCGCTACGGCTGCCGAGGCGACCGATGTGTTTGAGCGCATGGCTGCTCAACGCTCTTCTTGAGAGTCTGACATTAGCCGTCTTGTTCTTTCATCATTTGTATGCTGCGCCTCCGTTTTCGTGACAGCACGCCTTTTTCCCGTAGTTTGAGATAGATCCAGAGAGAGATGCCAAGTAAAATTCCGCCGATCAAGTACGCTCCCAGCACATCAGAGGCCCAGTGATCGCCCAGGTAGATGCGTGACGGGCCGACCAGTATGACAAACAGAGCCGGGATAATGAGAATCAAGTAGTGCCACCAGCGATCTCGCTTGAGGAGAATAATGCCGAGCGAGAAGAGCAGCCCAAAATAGGCAACATAGGACATGACATGCCCGCTGGGAAAGCTCTGCCCGCTGGCGTGCGAGAGTACATCAACCAGTCTCGCGCTGGGGCGCGGGCGCGCCACAAGGAGCTTGATCCCTCCATTCAAGAGTTCGCTTGCCGCGCTTACTGCCACGACCAGAATAGCTTCCAGGCGCAGATCTACCAGCCAGAAGAAGATAGCGGTCAGAACTATAAGTGCAGTAAAGAGGATGGGGGTATAACCAAGATAACTTATCGCAGCCATAGAGTTGCTCAGCCAGGGCGCTTGATTCTCCTGAAATTCTTTTGTGATAGCCACGTCAACGGGGAGGATTGGATGAACATGGACAAACCAGGCCAACAGACCGAATAGTACCGTCAAAACGGCATAAAAACCGATCAGGAAATATGCCCGTTTTGAAGAACTATACCACGACGCCCGACTGCGTTCAACTTCGTGTTTTGCTTCTTCAACGACTTGTTGCACTCCACTTTCAGCCTGTTCTAGCGGCGTTTCTGGTTCGGAAGTCTGCTTTTTGACAGGAAGATTTTTTTTCACCATAATGACGTTCCTCTGCTACTGTATGCTTTCTGTTTCTGTATCCTTGTGTAAACTGTCGCTTATCTCATTGGATAATTCTTTCACGTTTTCAAGAGGAGATACGTTTCGCTGGATAGAGGTGAGCGTAGGATTCGCAGTCTGTTGACGGTTAAGCTTCTCATTGCTATCATTTGATTACCGATAGAAGTATCTGGATCAAATGAGAGGGAGCAATACTATGGATTTTCAACTGCTCTATCCGCGTTTCTCTGACGCCGAATTTGCGCGCCGTTATGCCGCTGTGCGCGCGGTCATGGCGGAGGCCAACGAGTCCGCGCTGATTGTGTATGGCACGCCCGGCGCCGATGCCGAGGTGTCATACCTCACCAACTTCCTCGTCAGCCGCGAGGCTGTGCTGATTTTCCCGCTCAAGGGAGAACCGACGCTGTTCGTGCAATATTTCAATCATCTACCCAATGCGCGCAAGGTGGCCGCCATTGACGATGTGCGCTGGGGCGGGCCGGATAGCATGACCGCCGTCGCCGAGAATCTGCGCGAGCGCGGGATTGGAGCCGCGCGTTTTGGTGTGGTGGGCGCGCTGCCCTGGCATCGTTACAACAAGCTCTGGCCGTCACTGCGGGGGGCGATTTTCGAGGATTTCACGCCGCGCTTCCTACAATTGAGGCAGATCAAGAGCGAAGAGGAGATCGCTTTCCTGCGGCGCGGTGCCGAATTCAGCGATCGCGCTGTGGAGGCGCTCGAACGCGACGTGCATCCGGGGATGCGTGAAGTCGAACTGGCGGCCATTGTGGAAGGCGCGTATCTGGGATTGGGCGGCAGGACGCACATTCACTACATGGCGACCACTCCGATGCGCAATCCCAGCGTTTGCGTTCCCGCTCAGTACCAGTCGGATCGCATCATCGAGCGCGGCGACGTTCTCATTACCGAGATTAGCGCCCATTATCACGGCTATCCCGGCCAGATTCTGCGCCCGTTCGCCATCGGCGCGCCGCCCACCGACGATTACCAGCGCATGTTTGACGTCGC
>DATLSW010000077.1:0-9595 GCA_035533955.1 Ktedonobacteraceae bacterium
TACTGGCCGCCGAAGCCTGCCGCGAAAAAGCTGTGATAGCCTGCCTGCTCTTCTATCCACCAGTGATAGCCGTAGCCTGATGCTTCGGGATAGCCGCCCCGGCTCTCTTCGCGCGTGGCCTGCTGGACGTAATCGGGAGAAAGCAATTGCTGGCCTTCCCACAGGCCGTTGTTGAGGGCAAGGTAGCCAAGTTTGGCGGCGTCGCGCGCGCGCAGCCGCAGACCCGTGCCGCCGAGATTATAGCCGCGCGGATCGGTCTCCCAGAGGAAGCCGCGCTCCTCGTCCGAGGCGATGCCGAGCGGTGCGAACAGGTACTGGCGAGCGAACTCCAGCGTACTCATACCGGTGGCCTGTGTGAGGATCACCGAGAGCAAGTGCGAGCCAAGCGAGGAGTACATGAAGAATTGTTCCGGCTGCGCACGGATGGGATGTTCGAGCGCGAAACGAATCCAGTCATCGGTTTTGTAGCGATCGTAGCCGGGGTAGCCGAGAAAATCCGGGTTGAGGCCGCTCGTCATTTTGAGCAAGTGGCGAATGGTGATCTGGTGCTTGCGCAGGTCGGACGTGTGGACAAAATATTCGGGCGTGAATTCTTGCCAACGCTGATCGAGGCTGCTCAAGAAGCCTTGCTGTAGCGCAATGCCAATGAGCAGCGAGATGACGCTTTTGGTCATCGAATGGAACAACTGGTAACTGCGCTGATCAAATTCCTGGTAATAGGGTTTGAAGAAATAGCGTTCAAAGACGATTGCGCCATGCCGGATGATCAGGATGGTATTGAGATCGGGAGGAGTTGCATCGACATAGGCATCGATAGGCGCCAGGGCGTCGCCATCCATACCCTGTTCCTGTGGAGAAGACTCCCGCCAATCTTCGGTAGGCCAGTAATCTCTTGGCATAAAAAACCTTTCTCAGTTGGTAATACAATAAGAACGGTACAACCGGCTAACATCGTAGATATTAGCCGGTTGTACCGTTCTTATTGTATTACCTCTATTGTTTTGCGCACAATTTCTACGAAATCGGGCTTGAGGCTGGCGCCGCCGACGAGCGCGCCATCGATGTCGGGATGGGCCATGAATTCCGCAATGTTGGCCGATGTGACGCTGCCGCCATAGAGAATACGAATGGCGGACGCGGCCTCTTCCCCGTACATCGTACTATATTGCTGGCGAATAAAGGCGATCACGCTGCCCGCGCCCTCGACAGTGGCAGCTTTGCCCGTGCCGATGGCCCAGATCGGCTCGTAGGCGATTACGACGCGGCGCGCCTGGTTGCCGGAGGCGGTGATATTTGCGAGGCTGAGATGCACCTGACGGCGGATCACCTGCTCGGTTTCGCCCGTTTCGTGCTGCTGCTCGTTCTCACCGACGCAGACAATGGGACGCAGGCCGTGATAGAGGGCTGCCAGCATCTTCTTATTCACCAGTTCATCGCTCTCGTGAAAATAGGCGCGGCGTTCGGAGTGGCCCAGAATGACGGTCGAGCAGAGTTCGCGCACCATGAGCGGCGCGATTTCGCCGGTGAACGCGCCCTTATCCTCGAAGTGCATGTTTTGCGCGCCCAATTCGAGACGCGGAGATGGATCGGCGTCCAGCACCTCGCGTACCGCCGTCAGTGAGATGGACGGCGGACACAGGATCGACAGGATGTGCGGAGAGGAGCGCACGAGCTTGCCCAGTTCCGGCAGAATCTCCCAGGTGAAACTGGCGGCTTCTTTGGGGCCGTAGTGCATTTTCCAATTGCCCGCGATGATCGCGGTACGTCGAGGTGTTGTCATGACACCAGCCTCCTGACTCTCACAAGGGAGGTCTCTATCTGTCCTGTAAAGCCGCAACGCCGGGCAAGACGCGCCCTTCCAGAAATTCGAGCGACGCGCCGCCACCGGTTGAAACATGCGTCATCTTGTCGGCGGCCCCGGCCTGCTCCACGGCGGCCGCCGAGTCGCCGCCGCCGATGATGGTGGTCGCGCCGCGCTTCGTCAGTTCGGCCAGGATCGAGATGACGGCATCGGTGCCTTTAGCGAAAGCAGGCATTTCGGCCACGCCCAGCGTGCCATTCCAGATGATGGTCTGGGCAGAGGCGAGTTGCTCGCGGAACGCGGCGATGGTGCGCTCGCCGATATCGAGGATGCGCCAACCGGGCGGAACGGCGCTGGCAGATACGGTTTTGTGATCGGCATCGGCGGCAAAACGATCGGCGATCACCACGTCGCCGGGCAAAACGAGCGCGAGTTTGCGCTGCCTGGCTCTGGCGAGCAGATCGCGAGCGACGTCGAGCTTCTCGTTTTCGACGAGCGAGTCGCCAATCTCGTAGCCTTCGGCTTTGAGAAAGGTATTCGCCATGCCGCCGCCGATGAGCAGTACATCGACCATGCTGATCAAGCGTTCCAGCACAGTGATCTTGTCTGAAACCTTCGCGCCGCCAATGATGGCCGCGAAGGGATGTTTGGGATGCTCCAGCGCCGCACCCAGGAAGTTGATCTCCTTCTCCATGAGGAAACCGGCCACGCCAGGGAGATAGCGCGTTACACCCTCCGTCGAAGCGTGGGCGCGATGGGCAGTGCCGAAAGCGTCGTTGACGTAGATTTCACCGAGATCGGCCAACTGACGGGCAAAGTCCGGGTCATTTTGCTCTTCCTCCTTGTGGAAGCGCAGATTTTCCAGCAGCAGTAGCTGCCCCGGCTGCAATTTCTGTACCATGCTCACCACCCGCGGCCCGATGCAGTCGGGGGCCATCTGGACGGGCAGGCCGAGCAGATCGCTCAAGCGCCGCGAGATAGGGGTGAGGCGCATCGACTCGACGGGCTGCCCCTTGGGACGGCCCAGGTGGGACATGAGAATGACCGCCGCGCCGTGATCGAGCAGGTAGCGGATGGTGGGCAGCGCGGCCTTGACGCGCGTGTCGTCGGTGATCTGCTGCTGCGCGTCAAGCGGCACGTTGAAATCGACGCGCACGAGGACGCGCTTGCCTTCCACGTTAATGTCACGGATCGTTTTCTTGTTCATGGCTATCCACTCCGCGACAGGTTAGAACCCCTTGCCAGCGATGAAGGCAGCGAGGTCGGAAACGCGGCACGAATAGCCCCACTCGTTGTCGTACCAGGCGAGGACCTTGACCATGTTGCCGCCCATAACCATCGTCGAGAGGCCATCGACGATTGACGAGTGCGAGTCGCCGCGGAAATCGGTGGAGACGAGCGGCTCGTCGGTGAAGTCGAGGATGCCGTTGAGCGTGCCAGCCGCAGCCGCTTTGAAGGCGTCATTGATTTCGGCTTTGCTGGTCTCTTTGCGCAGCGTGGCGACGAAATCGACGACGGAGACGGTGATGGTGGGAACGCGCAGGGACATGCCGTCGAAGCGACCTTTGAGTTCTGGGATGACAAGGGCGAGCGCCCGGGCCGCGCCGGTGCTGGTGGGGATGATGTTGGCTCCGGCGGAGCGAGCGCGGCGCAGGTCTTTATGCACCTGGTCGAGGATGCGCTGGTCGTTCGTGTAAGAGTGAATGGTGTTCATCAGGCCGCGCTCGATGCCGAAAGTATCATTCAGCACTTTGGCGGTGGGAGCGAGGCAATTGGTGGTGCAGGAGGCGTTCGAGATGATGTGATGCCGGGCGGGATCATACATATCTTCATTGACGCCCAACACCATTGTCAGATCTTCGCCTTTGGCCGGGGCGGAAATGATGACCTTCTTCGCGCCGCCCTTGAGGTGCGCCGCCGCTTTATCGGCATCAGTGAAAAAGCCGGTCGATTCGATCACCAGGTCGATACCATAATCGCCCCAGGGGATGAGGGCCGGATCACGCTGCGAGAGAACCTTGATAGCGCGCCCATTGACGATGATCGAGTCAGCAGTGGCCTCGACTTCGCCGGGGAAACGGCCATAGGTGGAGTCATATTTGAGCAGGTGAGCGTTGGTCGTGGTATCAGTCAGGTCATTGACGGCCACGACTTCCAGTTCGCCAGAGTGGCGTTCGAGAATAGCCTTCAGGGACTGGCGTCCGATGCGCCCGAAGCCGTTAATGCCGATACGTGTGGTCATACTGTGTATCTCCTTTTGTTGTCAATACAAGCAATGTTGGTTGGTTGGTTGGCGTCTTGCCTTGAAATATTATCGTCGCCCGGTATCACGCCGGCGTCACAAGATCTGAACAGAGGCACACAATCATCTTACAACATGGCTATGGCTCTGCTCCCCAGGTGATCGCTGGGACGAATCAGGAACAGCGCGGGACACGATGTTTCACATGAAACATCGTTGTCCACAAAAAGGGCGGCCACTGTGCCGGGGCCGCCCTGGCTTATCCCGTTACGCTTGTTCCGCGTACAGCGTATCACCTGGAAACGTCAAGGGTCAAGGGCGCTTTTGCACAGGTCTCCGGAAAGCCCCGTAGGGGCGTGGGCTTGCCCCGCCCAAAAACCGGCATTCGTTGTTGACAAGGGCGGGGCAAGCCCACGCCCCTACTCTACCAGAACGTCCGGTACGGGGATGACGCCGATGGAGAAGCGTACATAATCATCGCTATAGCCGAAGCCGGAACCGGGAATGCCGACGATGCCTGTTTTCTCAAAGAGCGAGAAGGCATCTTCGCCGGGACGTAACTGGCTCCAGTTATAGACGGTGGCGTCATCGTCGGTAAGAACACGCGCGAAGAGCGGCTGTTGCCCATTGATAAAGCGCAACTGGCGAATGAAACGCTGGCGGCGCAGGCGATAGAAGTTGCGCAGTTTCTCGCCGAGCCAGGGACGCGCGCGAATCAGGCGCACGTAGGCCATGTAGCGCAATTGCCATTCTGCCGGCAAAGAGGCCATGCTGTTTGACCAGCCAGGGGCAATAGCGAGGGCAAGGGCGGGATCGCCAATCGTCACCCAGCCGAAGCGATCGCCGGTGAGGGTGTAAGTTTTGGAAAGACTGCTGACGAAAATGGTGTGGCGCAGGGCGTCCGCGTCGGCAAAGGTCGCCATGCGCGCGCGATCAGCCTCCGGCTGGCCGGTGCCGATGTAGGCCAGATCAGCGACGAGGCGCACATCATGCCCGGCTTCGTGATGCTTATGGAGAATGGCGTGCAGCGCGTTAAGTTCAGCGGGCGAGTAGGAGAAGGCGGTAGGATTATTGGAAATGGTGAAGTAGATGACGCGCAAATGGGGATCGCCGCACAAAAGTTCGTCGAGTTCGGCGGGCGTGAGTTTGAAATCATGCTCGGCCAGCGTGGAGTAACGCTGGAGACGATAGTTATAAGAGTTGGCCTGCCATTCCGGCACGCCGAAGCCAGGTTCGGGGAACAGGATGGCGTAATCCGTTTCGCCGCGTTCGCGATATACCTGGCTCAAGCCACAGAGAGTTTTATTGAGGCCGTCCATCGCGCCCAGGCTGAGATAGAGCTGGTCAGCGCTGACATCAAGTCCCCACTGGCGCATCTCTTCGGAGAGCCAGCCACGAAGGATGGGGTTTCCGATAGCGAGCAGATCATAGACGCGCATATCAATATCGTGATCCAGTAAATGACGTTCGCATTCGAGCATCTGGCCGCGCAGCCAGAGGTAGGTTTCGCCGCTGGCCTCATAGCCGTTGATATTTTCGTGAGGAAGAGCGACGCCCAACTCGTCGGCAAGCATCCGGTAATCGCCTGGGCCGCCCTCCGCGCCTTCGCATTCCGTTACCAGACGCAAATTGACGTCGCCGATGGTGCGATTGACGATTTCGGCCCGCATTACTTCTTCGGAGACGCCATACTCGCGGCAGCGGCTCTCCAGTTCCGCGACCAGACGCGCCATTACGCGAATGGGGCCAGCGCCCTGCTGGAGGACGGGACGATACCGATCAAGCAACTGGCGGCGCAGTTTCTGGACGACAGCGTGTTGTTCGGAAAGTGAAAGCGATGGCGAAAAAGCGGCGAGTGGGTCCACAGGTTTGTTGTGGGTAATCACCATAAACTCCCTTCATGTGCGCCCATCGTGGCGCATTCTCTACGGAACGAGAGAAAGTTCGTCTTCGTTGACAAAACTACCATAAGCAGTGTAGCACACGAACAGGATATCGACAAGTTCATCTGCATCAAAGGGTATGCCTCAATGTTTCACGTGAAACATTGTCATTCGACAGCGTTGAATGCTCCATCTTTCACTGACTGGGTTATGGCCGCGATATCTGGAGCGAGTTGGCGATCATGATCGAGCATCGGCACGGACGCGCGCACCAGATTGTAGGCTTGCAGCGCGCCTTTGCCGGGCTTGAGCGGTTTGCGGAAATCCAGCATCTGCGCGGCGCAGAGCAACTCGATAGACACGATCTGCTGCACCTGTTCGATGATCTGACGCAGCTTGTTGGCGCTGGTCGCACCCATGCTCACAAAGTCTTCCATACCGGCGGAGGTCGGGATCGAGTCGATGCTGGCGGGATGGGCCAGTATTTTGATCTCGTTGACGAGCGCGGCGGCCACGTATTGGGCAATCATGAAGCCGGAATTGATGCCGGGGTTGGGCGTCAGGAAGAGCGGCGCGCCGCCTTCGTCCCAGTCGTTCGGTCCCAGCAGGCTGAAAATGCGCCGCTCGGAAAATCCGGCTAACTGCGCCAGCGCGATTGCCAGCATATCGAGGGCCAGCGCCAACGGCTGCCCGTGAAAATTACCACCGCTCAATATATCGCCCTCGTCAGGGAATAGTAACGGATTATCCGTGACGGCGCCCAACTCGCGCTCGAACACGCCCGCGCAAAAATCGAGGGCATCGCGCACCGCGCCGAAGACCTGGGGAGCGCAGCGCAAGGTGTACGGGTCTTGCACACGCGGGCAATCGCGATGGCTGACATTGATCTCGCTGTGGCGCAGCATGTGGCGCATCCTGGCGGCACTGACCTGCTGGCCGCGCTGGCCGCGCAGGCGCTGGATACGCTCATCAAGCGGGACATGGCTGCCTTTCAGTCCTTCGATACTCATGGCGCAAGCCACTTCCGCCGTTCTAATCAAGGTCTGGGCATCGGCCAGCGCCAGAATCGCGGTGGCTTCCATCATGTGCGTGCCATTGATGAGCGCCAGCCCTTCTTTGGCGTGCAAATCAAGTGGCTGCAAACCCGCGTGCCACAGCGCCTCGTTGCCTATGAAACGCCGCCCGTCGTGTTCCGCCTCGCCCTCGCCGATCAGCACGAGAGCAAGATGCGCCAGCGGAGCAAGATCGCCGCTGGCTCCCACCGAGCCTCTGGATGGCACAAGCGGATGAACGCGCGCGTTGAGCATTGCCAGCAGCAATTCAACCACTTCCGCGCGCACGCCTGAGTGGCCGCGCGCGAGGCTGGCGGCGAGCAGGAGCATCATCGCGCGCACAACTTCCACGGGCAAAGGCTCGCCCACGCCCGCCGCGTGGCTGCGCAGCAGGTTCTGTTGCAATTGCACCAGTTGATCATGCGGGATGCGTACCCGGCTGAGATGACCAAAGCCGGTAGTTACGCCATAAACTTTGCGATTCTCCTCTGTGATCTGATCGATCAGAGTGCGGGCGGCCTGGATGCGCCGCCGCGCCTCGCCGCCGAGCGCCACCTGAGCATCGTGGCGCGCTATCGCCAGCACATCAGCGCTGCTTAACGCCTGACCGTCGATGGTGACGGTTGCGGGGAAATGGCTGCTATATTCATGCTTCGTCATAGAAGTGTTCCTTTCTGGCCCGGCCGCATTGCCGATGGGGTTCTCTATTGGGGAATCCCGTAGGGGCGTCGGCTTGCCGCGCCCTCTGCGGATGTTTTGTCATTTTGGGCGCGGCAAGCCGACGTCTCTACGCCTTGTATTGTAGCATAGTCCGCGGAACGTGGTTCGATGTTTCACATGAAACATTGTCTGAGAACGAGGGGTGATAACTCGTTTCATAAAGTGTTGACATTCAGAGGCGTTTGCGCTATTCTATCCGCAAAGATGCAAGCCACACATTGACATCCTATCTCTGCAAAAACCACGCCTTGATAGCGATTGAAAATGTGCCTGTGGCGGGTCTGCTCAAAAACTGAATGCTGCGCCGATGTGGCGGTGAGTTCCATCGACACACAAAACGCCTGTGGAGCGGGCGGCTCTGGCTCTCTGGCAACAGAGAGCGAAACTGCCCGCGTTGAAGCAGGAACCAACCTCCATTTGGGCCTGTCCTAAATGTTTACGTATTGGAGAACGGATTAACTGGAAGGAGAAAACGTGTCAGATTTATCGGAAGAAAAGAGAAACAGGTTATCGGCCAGAGATTTCGCTTTTCCCAAAGAACGGAAAGAGCCTTTGGCCAAAGCATAGTCACCACTCGTTTTAGTCGAGTATCGCGCACTTATTGGCGACGATTTGTGCTGCCGGAGCGGCAATGAGCAGGCAAAGCATGACGATGAGCAGGGGTGTATGTAGGGGACGGGCGAACGCGGAGAGCGGCGGCGGCGCGAGCAAAACGAGGAAGTAGAGACACTGCGCCAGCCCGGCATACCTGCCCCACGGCGTTGAGCCGAAACGCACGGGTTGGGCAAATACAAAATAGCTGAGCAGGACTGCCACGAATGGGATGATGAAGCGCAGCGCAATTACTAATGCTACCCAGAGCGGCAGCGCGCCGTTCTGGAGCAAAATGATGGTGAGCGACAGGTAGAGGCAGAAGTCCGCTTCGGCGTCAGCGATCTGGCCCAGCTTGCTTTGCGTTCCGGCGCGCCGGGCAATCAGCCCATCGAGGATATCGGTCGCGCCGCCGCACAGGAAGATCGCCAGCGCCAGCCACGAGGGCGTCGCTAACGCGCCCGCGAGCCTGTCGAGCAGGTAGGCCGCGCCCAACCCGCGCAGCCAGGTAAGGGTGCTGGCGATTCCGACTGTCGGCAAAAGCTTGCCGCTGCGCGCCTGCCGGTTGAGGCCAAGGTGCCAAAACAGATCGCTCTGCTGCCATGCCGTGCAAAAAATGAATCCCGGCAACAGTCGTAAGGTGTCGGCTAATCCAGCGAAAATGCTATTGCCGATGAGCGCCGCGAGGGCCAGCAGGGCAATCAACGTTGTGACATGTCGCCAGGAACGTTGAAGCGTCGGATTGGCGTTGGCGGTGTGGCAGGACATGAGCCAGGAGCGGCGCAGAAAAAATCCCCAGGCGCGCGGGCTGAAATGCGCGCGGCGCAAGGCAATCAGCAAATCAACTACAAACTCATTGTCGGAGTGTTGTTGCATAGTTGCAGTATCCTGAAGCGGATCGCTACAAAACAGGGACCACGCTGGTCCTGGCTTGCATTAGTATACAAAGGAACGCCGAACAGGTCAAGTGTTTTTGCAATAGGAGTGTTCCGGGATCAAAGGGAATGTTTCACATGAAACATTGGATGGTGGAAGAAAAGAGAGTTTCACATGAAACATAGGAAAGACACGAGCAGAGGATGTTTCATGTGAAACTCTTTGATGAAACTCACATTGAATGATACGTTGAGATAGCATATGTTGGATTACCTGCTCGTAGGGGCGCGGGCTTGCCCACCTACTCCAACTAAATATCCTAAAAAGGTTGAGAAACGAAGAAAAATGAAGGATACTCCTTTTAGACCAACTCTTTAACGAGAAAGAAAGGATCACCTTCCTATGAACCATGATAGCGGTTGGAACGCCA
>DATLSW010000078.1:0-4216 GCA_035533955.1 Ktedonobacteraceae bacterium
GCAAGCAGGCGAAGTCGTCACTGAGCTGCGCTTCGCGAAGCCGCCTGCCCATACCGGCAGCGCCTATACGAAGTTAGCGAACAAAGCCTCGCACTACGCGGTAGCGGGCTGCGCGGCGGTGGTCACGCTGAATAGCGATGGTACATGCGCGGCGGCCAGCGTTGTTATCACGGGAGCCTCGGCCAGGGCGATCCGCGCCAGCAACGTCGAAGCGGCGCTCGTCGGCCACAGGCTCGACGCGGCGACCGTCACGGCGGCGACTGCCAACGCTGCCGCTGGCCTGGAGATGCTGGAGGATATCCACGGCTCCAAAGCCTATCGCGCTCAGATGTCTGGCGTGATGGCGAAGCGCTCCGTGCTGAGAGCAGCCGAACGCGCGTAGCGTTTGACCACTCTGGCTGCGTCAGGTTATAAAAGCAGCCCCGCGGTTTTTGCGTCAGCAAAAACCGCGGGGCTGCTTTCTAGATGTCACTCGAAATGAATAGCCATTCTCTTGACAGGTCTTGCGATGGGGCGGTATAGTTTTCATTAGAGATGGATGTTAGAAAGGAAAGTTGTCACCACACATCTCGTGGTGATTTTTTATGCCCTTTGCGTTCTCAAAGAGACAAATCGATCCTCACGTGATGAGGAAGGTGATGAAGATGAAAGATGACCCTGGACAACGCTATAATCTGATTGGAGATAGGAATCTGGTGGGGTGGGTCTGCCGCTTTTTGCCTCGCTGAGCCACTAAGCCTCCGTGCTGCCCTGTCTTATCCCCCATCAGTGAGTATGGAGGTTTCGTATGGCTCAAGTCTACATTCCTGAGAATCCCCGTGAGCGTGAGCAACTCCAGCAGGGAGCAAGTATTCACGCCGATGAACAGCGTCCTCGCCGTTATCGTGCCGGGCATCGTTTTGGAGTAATCGATATTCTGTTGCTGGCGGCGCTGCTGGCTGCCATCGTGTTTCTTGTGCTGGCTGCTTCGCGTTGGACGGCTCCCTATACCCCTACGATAAAAATTGATCTGTCACCGGCGGTTCTCCCTCTGTACGCTGGCTATTCTTTGCTGCGCATGGTGTTGGGCTACGTACTTTCGTTGATCTTTACGCTCGTTTATGGACATGTTGCCGCTATTCATCGCCGGGCCGAGGCGGTGATGGTTCCATTGCTCGATATTTTGCAAAGTATCCCGATTCTGTCGTTTATGCCCGTGGTTATCCTGGCGCTAATCGCGGTCTTCCCGCATACGAACATCGGCCTGGAACTGGCGAGCGTGATCCTCATTTTCACCAGCCAGGCGTGGAATATGACCTTCAGTTTCTACCATTCCACGCGCTCGCTGCCCAATGATCTGAAAGAGGTATCGACGCTCTCGCGTTTGCGTCCGTGGCAGCGTTTCACGAAATTGGAGCTGCCTGCTTCCATGATTGGCCTGATCTGGAACAGCATGATGAGTTGGGCGGGCGGCTGGTTTTTCTTGATGGCCGCCGAACAATTTACGCTGGGCAACAACTCATTTCAATTGCCGGGGCTTGGTTCCTATCTGCAAACTGCCGCCAACGAGGGCGATACGAGCGCGCTGTTGCTGGGACTGTTGACGCTCATCATTCTCATTGTCCTGCTGGATCTCGTTTTCTGGCGTCCACTGGTAGCCTGGGCCGACAAGTTCAAAGTCGAAATGAGCAGCGGCGCGGACACGCCGTATTCGCCGATTCTCCAGTTGTTGCGCCGCTCTGCCCTGGTTGCGTTCATCAATCGCAAGCTGCTTCGCCCGTTGGGAAATGGTCTGGCGCAGCTTTTGAACCGTCTACAGCCGTTGCCAGAAACTGGATTAGCGAGCGAGCAGCCGACCTCGCGCGGGTCGTTACCGCGCCGAGTTCTCGGCATCGGCATTGGATTGCTGGCGCTGGCGCTGATCCTGGTTGGGATTGTGATGGCGGGCAGTCTGTTAATTCAGATCAGCGCCGCTGTTTGGGGAGGATTGTTCCTGGCGGCTATTGTGACCTGGCTACGCACGCTGGCCGCGCTGTTGATCGGCGTGGCCTGGACGGTCCCGGTCGGCGTGGCAATAGGGCTGTCTCCGCGCTGGTCGCGCCGGTTGCAGCCTGTTGTGCAGGTAGTCGCGTCGGTTCCTGCCACGGCGCTCTTTCCTGTCTTGCTGCTGGCCCTGGTTGGGCTGCCAGGTGGCCTGTCCTGGGCAGCAATCCTGCTCATGTTGCTAGGGACGCAGTGGTATATCCTTTTTAATGTTATTGCCGGAGCGATGGCTATTCCCTCTGATCTACGAGAAGCCACTGTGGTGTATCATGTCACCGCGTGGCGGCGCTGGCGCACCCTGATTCTGCCGGCCATTTTTCCGTATCTCGTCACCGGCCTGATTACGGCCAGCGGTGGTGCATGGAATGCCAGCATCGTCTCTGAATATGTCCAGTTCCATAACCATGTTCTTAGCACAATCGGGCTGGGCGCGAGCATTGCGCAGGCAGCCAATAATGGGAAGTTTGCTGTATTATTAGCTGGAACGCTGCTCATGGCGGCTTTTGTGGTGTGTATCAATCGTCTGCTCTGGAAACGTTTGTATGCTCTTGCTGAGCGCCGCTACACGCTTGGTTAGCAATAGAGGGAGTGTGGTCGCATGGCTTTAGATAATCGCCGCGATGATCGCCAGAACGGTAATGTGAAAACCTCAGATGTACTATTGGAAGCGTGCGAGGTTAGCAAGACGTATGAAGTTGAAGGCAAACAAGGACGCAAGGGGAGTGCGCCCCCCAAGCTGGTGCTTGATCATGCTCAGGTAGAGATTCGCGCTGGGGAATTTGTAGCCTTGCTGGGACCATCCGGTTCTGGCAAATCGACGTTATTGCGCATTCTGGCTGGCCTCTTGCAGCCAACGTCGGGCCAGGTATTGTCCAAAGGTGAACCTCTGCACGGCCCGAATGCGCACGTCGCCATTGTCTTTCAATCATTTGCCCTTTTCCCGTGGCTGACGGTACTGCAAAATGTGGAACTGGGTTTAGAGGCGCAAGACCTGTCGCGCACGCAGCGCCTGAAACGCTCGTTGGCCGCGATCGACATGATTGGCCTGGATGGCTTTGAAGATGCTTATCCAAAAGAGCTGTCCGGCGGGATGCGCCAGCGCGTAGGTTTCGCGCGCGCTCTGGTAGTTGAGCCGGAACTGCTGTTTATGGACGAGCCGTTCAGCGCGCTGGATGTGCTGACGGCGGAGAATCTGCGGAAAGAACTGCTTGGCCTGTGGGACGCGAAGACGATGCCGACACGCGCCATTGTCATGGTGACGCACAATATCGACGAAGCGGTGACGATGGCGGACCGCATTCTTGTGCTGGGAGCGAACCCTGGGCGCATCCGCGTCGAACTGCCCGGTTTGTCGAAAGAGTTGCGCGGCATTCATTGCCCGGAACACACGGAGAGGGTCGATCTGATCTATCGCATCATGACCAGCCCGCAGGTAGATGCTTCTACGCTACTACCGGGCAGCCTGTTACCAGCGAAGACTGGTCCTCTGCCCTCGGCGCGGCCGCGCGCTTTCCAGGCATTGCCGCATGTCTCCATTGGCGATGTGACTGGACTGATCGAGCTGGTCAACACACATGGCGGGCGCGACGATCTCTACCAGATTGGCCGTCTCCTGCACCTTGAGGTTGACGATCTCCTCCCGCTGGTGGAAGCGGCGGAACTGCTTGGTCTGGCTACCGTCGATGAAGGGGATATCGTTTTGACCGAGGCAGGGCAACAATTCGCGGCTGCTGGAGTGCTTGAGGAGAAAAAAGTGTTCCGCGATCAGTCGCTCGCCAGCATCAGCATCTTGCGCACGATTGTGCATGAATTACAGAACGCTCCTGCTCATACGCTGCCTGAGCGACACTTCCTGGCGCTGCTGGAACAGCATTTTAGCGAGGAGGAAGCGCGGTCTCAGTTGCACACGGCCATCAATTGGGGCCGCTACGCCGAAATTTTCACGTTTCAGGATGATCGTGAACTCTTCCGGCTTGACGAGTTGGAAGCAGAGTGATCTGTTCCGTGTGGTACGATAGAAGCGCCTGATCGTGCTTTGTAGTTAGGAAAGACCATGTGTTATGTATGATGTGCGTATCGAACGTTGGGCGCATACCCTCGTTCACTACTGTCTCTATGTCAAACCCGGCGAGACTGTGGCGATTTATACCACGCCTCTCGCCGCGCCGCTGCTCGAAGCGGTCTATCGCGAATT
>DATLSW010000079.1:0-7687 GCA_035533955.1 Ktedonobacteraceae bacterium
ACTAGTGAAAGAAAGGAGTGAACCGATCATGAACAGAAAAACGCTCATGATAGTTAGCGCGGTGGCTCTCTTGATCGCCGCGGGATGGGGCGTTCTGGCGCTGACCGGTGCAGCAGCGGCCAAACCGCAAACAGCGCCGCCCCCTCGACCCCATCTTTATCAAGGGGCAACAACCGCCTATGGTCCTGGTGTGCCAGCGATCTCGCCGCGCACAAACGCCCCTGTAGCATATACAGCAGCAGATGTGGCACAATACATCAAGGTCAATGGCTTCGCGGGCGGCCCGGTGGTATCAGGCCACCATCTCGTGATTGAAAAGATTCTCTTCATCACGAGCAAGCAGGCCAGTTTGTTGATTCAGGGAGAAAGCGCAGACAGGCCAGACAATACCATTGTTTGTTATGTACAACTACGCGGCCCATTTATTCCCGGCGAACTTGATGTTCCTTATGGAGTATCAAATCCTAACGCAACCGTTCTCAGGGTCTATGAGATTTTTGATGCCCACACCGGCAACATGCTTGGGTGGGGCGGGCTTCCTTAGATAACAGCAAGAACGCCAAGTTTCAGGGCATCCGCGAGGGATGTCCTGAAACTTGTTATTCTCATCTTCCCCCCATCGTCAGCGCCATAATTGCATTCTGAGCGTGCATCCTGTTCTCGGCCTGGTCGTAGACGACGGATTGGGGACCGTCGATGACGGCGTCGGCGACTTCGACGCCGCGATCAGCAGGGAGGCAGTGCATGTAGATGGCATCCTCTTTTGCCAGGGACATGCGGCGCTCGTCGCAAATCCAGCTCTGGTAACGCTGAATCACATCCACCATCTGCGCGTCGTCTTTGATCGTTACCAGCGGCCCCCAGCTTTTGGGATAAACGACGTCCGCGCCGACAAATGCCTCGTCCATGTCATGCACAATCTTGAAACTGCCGCCGGTCTTCCTGGCGTTGTCGGCGGCGTTGTCAAGGATATCTGGCATCAGATCGAACTCCGGCGGGTGCGCCAGCACCACGTCCGCGCCGAACTGCGTGAAGAGTTCGATCACCGACTGCGGCAGCGAGAGCGGTTTGGTGTACGATTTGGCGTAGGCCCAGGACATGACGATCTTCTTGCCGCGCAGATCATTGCCCTTTTTCTCAACAACGGTCATGAGATCGGCCATCGCCTGGCAGGGATGGTAAACATCGCACTGCATGTTGATCACCGGCACGCTGGCATGTTCCGCCACTGCGCGCAGGTACTGGTTGCCCTCGCCCCAATCGCAGTGGCGAATGGCGATGCCATGACCATAGGACGAGAGAATCTTGCCGATCTCTTTGGGCGTGTCGCCGTGCGCAATCTGCGTTTTGCTGGGATCGAGATAAATGGCATGGCCGCCCAGGCGCGTCATACCGGCCTCGAACGAATTGCGCGTGCGCGTGGACGAAAAGAAAAAGAGCATAAAGAGCGTCTTGTCGCGCAGCAGGCGTGTGGGCAGGTCAAGTCCCCACTTCATTTTGAGGTCGAAGGCGAGTTGCAGAACGGTCTCAAGCTCCTCTTTCGTCCATTCCTGGGTGCTAATGAAGTCTCTACCACGTAAATTTGTTTTCATAGAATGATTCCTTTCTCATGTGGAAGGTTTCTGAAAAACAGTATTTTACTCACCGCCGGCGGCGGTGAGTAAAATACTGTTTTTCAGAAACCTAAGAACTCTGCTTGTCCGGTACGATCCAGGTGCCAGTTTGACCGGCCAATGCTCTGCCGATGGTTTCGGGCATTGTGATCAGCGCGGCTTTGCCGCCGCGCTCGAGGTAGTTGATGATGGCCTGCACTTTTGGCCCCATACTGCCCTTCGCGAAATGGCCCTCCGCGTAGTAGCGTTTCGCCTCGCTAAGCGTGATGGTGTCGAGGTCGCGCTGATCGGGTTTTCTGAAATTGATTGACGCTTTTTCGACCGCCGTTGAGATGAGCAGCAGATCGGCGTTGAGCGACGTCGCCAGCAAGCTGGAGGCCAGGTCTTTATCGATCACGCCCTCGACGCCGTGCAGGTTGCCCTCCGCATCGCGCACGACGGGAACGCCGCCGCCGCCGACAGCCACCAGAATGAAACCAGCGTTGATTAGCGTCTCGATGGCGTCGCGCTCGATGATCGCGCGCGGCTGTGGCGAGGCTACGACGCGCCGCCAGCCGCGCCCGGCATCCTCAACCATTTGCCAGCCTTCTTCTGCCATCTTGATCCGCGCGGCCTCCTCTTTATAGAAGGAACCGATAGGCTTGGACGGATTCTGCAAGGCTGGATCGTCGTTGTCCACCAGCACCTGAGTGACGACGGTGAGGCACTGGCGCGCGATGTGGCGGCGCGCAAATTCGTTATGCAGCGACTGCTGGATCATGTAGCCAATCGCGCCCTGCGTGTCCGCGCCGCAGGAGTCGAGCGGCACAGTATGCAGCACATGTTGCGAATATTCCGAGCGCAGCAGGATAAAGCCGACCTGCGGGCCGTTGCCATGCGTAATGACCACGTTCCAGCCCTGCTCGATCATGTCGGAGATATGCGCCGCCGTCTCGCGCACAGCATCGAACTGGTCGGGAACGCTCTTGTGCGCTTCGTCTTTGATCAGAGAATTGCCGCCGATGGCAATGACCGCTAGTTTGTTCATCATTCCACCGTTTTCATTCATTCAAGAACAGGGGCAACATGGCATAGAAGGTCGCGCACTGCGCCACTTCTTCAGCGGGAACCTGGTCAAGCACGCTGTGCGCCCAGCGTTCCTCGCCGGGGCCGAAGCCGATGGACGGGATGCCAGCTTTGCCCATCCAGTAGGTGGCGTTGGTGGAAAAGACCCACTTGCTGATCTTTGGCGGTTGCCCATAGCAACTGGCGAAGGTAGCCTTGCCAGCCTCGACGAGCGGATGTGCTTCAGGCAAAGCCCAGGCCGGGAAAACTTTCTCGACCGGGAAGACGAAGCCGGTATAGCTCGGCTCCTCGTACATGGGAATAACGATCTCCGCTTGATCGGCATTGGGCAAGCCCGCCAATTCGCGCAGGATGACCTCTTTTGTCTCGGCTGGATGCATCCGGCGATCGATGTAGAGGCTGCATTCATTAGGTACGGCATTGAGCGAGGGTGTGACCGTGCTTGCATTGGTAACGGTAATAGAGCCAGCGCCGAGGAATGGATCGGGGCGCGTCTTGAGTTCCTGGTGCAGTCGCTCTATCCCCTGGATAAAGGGAATGGCTTTATAGAGCGCGTTATCGCCGCGCTCCGGCTCGCTGGCATGGCAACTGCGCCCTTTGAAGGTGACGCTGATCTCGGTGCGCCCGCGATGGCCGCGAAAGATCTGCATCTCAGTCGGCTCGCCGATGACCACGAAATCAGGGCGAATGCCCTCGTGTTCCACCAGGGCGTTGCCGGAGATGCCATCGCACCACTCTTCCATGTTGCCAAAATAGTAGAGCGTCCAATCGCGCGCCAGGCCCAGTTTCTTGAGCGTCGCCAGGGCGTAGATCATCGGCGGCGTGGAACATTTTTCGTCGCCCGCGCCCAGACCATAAATAATGCCGTTCTCAAGCTTGCCCTTGAAGGGATCCCATTGCCACTGAGCGGGATCGCCCACGCCAACGGTATCGATGTGGCTGTCATACAGCAAGACGCGCGGCCCGTTGCCGATGCGCCCCAGGATGTTGCCCATCGCGTCACGGCGCACCTCGTCGAAGCCGAGATCGGCCATGCGCGCGCCGATAGCGTCGCAGACAGGCCCGATCTGGCTGTCGTAGCTGGGAATAGCCACAATGTCGCGCAAGAACTGGATCATCGTGTCATGATGTTGCGCCAGTTCTTCGTTCACAGCGCGCTGCGCTTCATGAATGTTCATAGTAGATAATTCCTTTCTATCTGTCAAATCATTACAAAACCATCTTCCACATGCCTGCATTGGCATGGGCGCGATAATTTGGCCCTCATAGGCGTAAACTGAGCGTCCAGAGATTCCAGCTTGCCTGTCATTCTGAACTGAGCGTCCAGAGATTCCAGCTTGCCTGTCATTCTGAACTGAGCGTCCAGAGATTCCAGCTTGCCTGTCATTCTGAGCGGAGCGAAGAATCTGCGCGTCGCTCACTAAGATTCTTCGCTCCGCTCAGAATGACAGCCTCGATGCTCTCCCTGGATGGCAAGTGAACCCCTCTGGAGCGCGATAAATCGGCCCTACGCTCGCTTCCATAACGCCTGTGACAGTTCGCGCGCGCGCGCGTGGATACGCTCCTCGTCGAGCGCGAGCAACTGACGTTCGCGCATGAGCCAGCGACCGGCAACCATCGTCGAGTTGACGTGCTGTGCATCGATGCCAAAGATCAAATGCCACGGAAAATTGTCCGCGTTCATAGGTGTCGGCGGATAATAGTCGAGCAGCACAAGATCGGCAGCCGCGCCCACGCTCAATTCCCCAACACGCGGGAAATTGTCGCAAAATGGGCTGAAAACAGCATCCATGATGCGCGCGTTACGGTGAAACGCTATATCCAGGACGAGATCAGCAGGCATGGCGCGCGGATCAGATAGAGCGAATTTGTGCAGCAGGTAGGCTGCCTTCATCTCCTGCATCATGTTCATGCTGAAACCGTCGTTACCCAGGCCGACATTCACGCCCGCTCGCAGCATGTCCTCGACGGGGGCGCGGCCCACGGCGTTGTTCATGTTGGAGCGCGGATTATGCACGCTGTTGCTGCGCGTCGCGGCCAGTCGCCCAATCTCGCCGCCTTCGACATGCACGCAGTGAGCGGCGATGCTGCGCGGCCCCAGGATACGCGCCGTTTCCAGGCGATCAACGGTGCGCATGCCATAGCGCGTCGTGCTATCGTTTTCGTCGCTGCTATCTTCCGCGACATGGACATGAAAGCCGACGCCGAGATCAGCGCCGCCAGCCGCGCAGCGTTCGAGTGTGGCGGGACTGAGCGTAAACGAGGCGTGCAGGCCGTAGCTGGCGGCAATCATGCCCGCCTCAGCCTGCTGGCGGCGTTCAGCGCGCAGCGCGCGAATGAAGCGTTCGTTCTCGCGAATGCCCGCGTCGATCACCGCCGTGCCGTCGCGGTCGGAGACCTCGTAGGCAAGGCAGGCGCGCATACCGGCCTGTGCTACCGCGTCGGCAATGACGTCCAGGCTGCCGTCAACGGCGTTGGGGCTGGCATGATGATCGACGACGCAGGTAGTGCCGTGGCGGATGGCGTCGGCCAGAAAGACCTCGGCACTGGCGCACGTGTCTTCGAGCGCGAGCAGTTTGTCCAATCGCCACCACAGCTTTTCAAGGATTTCACGAAAGTTCTGCGGCGGCGCGCCAGGAATAGCCATGCCGCGCGCGAACGCGCCATAGAAATGCGTGTGCGAGCAGAGGAAGCCAGGCATGATCAAGCCGCTGTTGGCATCGACATACGCGGCGTCGGGATGCTGCTGGCGCAAGTCAGCGTCAGCGCCAATGGCGGCAATGCGATCATCGCGCACAAGCAGCGCGCCATGCTCGATCAAGCGATTGCCAGCGCCGAGCGTGACGACGGTTCCGTTGCCGATCAAGATATCTGGCATAATGCATGACCTCCTTTCTAAATTTCAGGGAGCAACAACTTTCTCAAAATAAATTGCGCCGGTTTCGCCGTACAACTTCGTCATAACGCGCGCCTCGCCTCTTTCCTGGTATCCCAGGCGGCGATAAAACTCGTGCAGTTTCATATGTTCGTCGTAAGCGTCCAGGCGCACAGCACAGCAACCTTCGGCTAACGCAAGCTGTTCGATAGCCCGCATACACCATGTGCCAATACCATTGCCCTGACAATCTGGCAACACAGCGAGACGGTTGACATAGAGTGCATTCGCACCTGGATTTTGCCACACAGAGGCTGCGTAATAGGATGGTGCTTGTAACCCAACAGTGAAAGTCGCGATAATCCGCTCACCTTCGCGCACAGCGTAGATGCTTTTCTCGCGAGCATCCTTTTGCATCAGGTACAGTGGATAAGCGGGAATCCAGTGATTTAGACCAAATTTTGCCTGCATATCCAGGCCACATCGTTCCAAAATCGCGTGCAGCGCGTCAACCTGCTCAGGCATTACCTTTTGCATGGTCAGGTTCATGGCATTTTCTCTCTTACCATCGCCATACCCTCTGAACCTTTCGCGATAGGGATTACGCTGCCAGCTATGCTCGCGACGGCATCGATGCTTTTGAGGCCGCTGCCGGTGACGAGCAGAACCACGCGCTCGTCTTTCGCGATCTTGCCCGCGTCGAGCAGGCGCAGCAGGCCGGCATAGCAGGCCGCGCCGGATGGCTCGGCAAAGACGCCGGTGAGCCGCGCCAGTTCTTTTTCCGCCGCGAGGATTGCCTCGTCGGAGACAGTCACGCCAAAGCCACCGCTGGCGCGGATATGCTTCACGGCCATTCTCCCATTGCGCGGCAAGCCGACAGAGATACCGTCGGCAATGGTGTGCGCCTCGCACTCGCGTATCACACCATCACCTTCCAACGCGCGCGCGATGGCGGGCGATCCCTCGGCCTGTACAGCGACGAGGCGCGGCATCCGGTCGATCAGGCCGAGGCGGTAGAAGTCCTCGAAGCCGCGATAGACGCCGCTGATGATGCAGCCGTCTCCCGTCGGCACGAGGACTGTATCGGGAACCTGCCAGTCCAGTTGCTCGGCGATCTCCAGGCCAACCGTCTTCTTGCCCTCGACCAGATAGGGATTATAGCCCGTGTTGCGGTTATACCAGCCATAGACATCACAGGCTTCAATGCAGAGATCGAAAGCGTCGTCATACGTGCCATTGACAGCAAAAACGGTCGCGCCGCACATCAGCAACTGCACGATCTTGGCGCGCGGCGCGTAATGCGGCACAAAGATGTAGCAGGGCAGACCAGCCGCCGCCGCCAGCGTCGCTAGCGACGAGGCAGCGTTGCCCGTCGAGGCGCAAGCAACGGTACGGCCCTCCGCCAGCATGATGGCGATGATGCTGGCGCGATCTTTGAGCGAGGCGCTGGGATTGCGCGTATCGTCCTTGAGCCAGAGATCGCTCATGCCGAGATGCCGCCGCAGCCGCGCGACGGGATACAGCGGCGTCCCGCCAATCTCCAGCGGCGGCGTTTCTTTTCGGCTATAGGAAATCGGCAGCAGTGGGCGATAGCGCCACAGCGTCTGGACGCGGCTAGCGGCCAGGTGGGCGCGGCTCATGTATGGCGCTATCTGCTCGTAGTCATAGCGAACGGCCAGCACGCCGAGCGGACCGCACGCCGGACAGGTATAGGATACCGCGGCGGGATCGTAGCTGGTTCCGCAAAGAACGCATTCGAGATATGAAATGTGGTTCATATCACCGAATCACCTCTAACTTGACTTTTGCCAGTTTGGCTTTGTCCTCGTCGCTGATGGGATGCTCGCGGTCTGGTACTTCCAGATCAGTCAGCACGCCACAGAGTTCAGTTGAGAAGTAGCGCAGGCCGTTGTCGGATAGCACGGTGACAACCATACCGATGTCAGGATAGCGGCGCGCTACTTTGAGCGCCGAGGCCACGTTGCAGCCGGAAGAGATGCCGCAGAAAATGCCCTCCTCGCGTGCGATGCGCTGCGCCATCAAGATAGCCTCGTCCGAGGTGACAGTAACGACGCCGTCCAGATACTCGACATGCAGCACTTCGGGGATGAAGCCGTCGCCGATGCCCTCGATC
>DATLSW010000080.1:0-3072 GCA_035533955.1 Ktedonobacteraceae bacterium
GCTTTGGGCGGGTGCGCCTTGATGTAGGCGATAGGCTCTTCAAGAACCATCATACGGTAGGCAGTTGGCGGGGCGCAGAGCGTAGTGATGGGATATCTGTTGAGCATTGCCAGCGTCTCGATGGGATCGAACTTGCCGCGCGCGTCCTGCATAAACATGGCCGCGCCCATGATCCAGGGGCCGAAAAGGTTGCTCCAGGCGGCTTTGGCCCAGCCCATCTCGGAAAGGTTCCAATGCAGATCGTCCTCGTGCAGGTCGAGCCAGTATTTGCCGGTGATGGTGTGGCCGATGGGATAGCTGGCCTGCGTGTGCAGCACCATCTTGGGATAGCCGACCGTGCCGGAAGTGAAGTAGACGAGGCAGGGATCGTCGCTGCGCGTTTTGGGGCCGCTATATGCAGGCGCGGCAGCAGCGGCGATCTGCTGGAAGTTGATCCAGCCCGTGAATGATGCCGCGTCAACGTCGGAGCGGTCAGCCAGAATGGCGAACTGGACGGTGGGACAGTGAGCGCGCACCTGGTCAAATTTGGGCGCGCCCTCGCGGTCGGTAATAAAGGCGCGCGCTTCGGCGACTTCGGCTCGGAACTGGATATCTTTGGGCGTGAGCAGCGTGGTACAGGGAATGGGGATCGCGCCCAGCTTCATCAGGCCAAGCACGCTTTCCCACCATTCGGGGATGCGTGGCAGCATGACCAGAACGGTATCGCCCTTGTTGATGCCCAGTTGGGCAAAAGCGTTGGCGGCGCGGCTGGAACGTTCGGCGAAGTAGGCGAATGTGAGCAGGGCTTCCTCGCCGCGCTGGCCCACCCAGAGCATCGCCAGTTTGTTGGGGTCGCTGGCCCATGTGCCGATGACGTCCGTGGCAAAATTGAAATAGTCGGGAACGTCGAGGTGAAACGTTTGCCGTTCGGCCTCGTAATCGGTCATATGGGGTGTCTTTGTCGTAGCCATAGATACACTCCTTGTAACATGCATCGCAACAGCGCTGATATATGTAGTATAGCGCAGAAGCGCGGCGGCGTCTAACTTTTCGGCGCGACGTTCGCGCGCAGCCACGTTTCCAGGCGATCCGTCGCCTCTTGCAGACTGCCTGTGCGCAGCGAAACCGCCTCCAGTTCTTTTGCCAGCGCGAGCGGCTCGCCGACGAAGAGTAGCCCATTTAAACGCAAGAACACGTCACACGCGCCGAATGCGAGCCGCTTGTTGCCATCGACAAATGCCTGCGCCTGCGAGACACCGACGGCCAGTAGAGCGGCCTGACGGAGCAGATCCGCGTTGCTGTAGTGGGCGGCCATCAGGGGGCGCATGACGGCGAATTCTAAGGCTCCCTCGTCGCGCAAGGGCGCGGGTGCGACGCCGAACTTCTCCATAATGGCCTGGTGAAGCGCCAGTATATCCGCCAGGCTCAGGTATCGTAGCTCTGCCATGCTTCTCTCGAATCGTTAATTTTCCGCCAGGTAACGATAGGCTGCTTCGTTGCGCTGCCAGCTTTCCTGGAAAGCCTGTCGCATGTCGGGCGGCATGACCGGGCGCACCTCAGCAGGGCGAATTTCGACGGTCAATAGCTGGCCTTCTTCTAGCTGCTGCCGTTCAACTTCTTCCTTTGGAATGGTCACAACGTAGCTGTTGCCGACTTTACGTAATTTCTGGATGATCATGCTGCTTCTCCTCGCGATTGGTATATATTGTATATGCTACTATCACAAAGTATACAATAAAAATTAGCTCTCTGGCAAGCACCACAATGTGGACAAACGTAAGTAGCCCATCGGTAATATCCCACTGGCAAGGCTATGATACAATGTTGGCAAGGCAATGGATGCCTATTTCTCGGCGTGAATTAGCAAAGGAGTTTCTGAATTGCATTCTAAACTTGAGATTATGAACGAGAAGGGCTTTGTCGTGCTGAAAGATTACGATGGGCCGCCTGTTCCCGCGTCGGAATGGGAAAGTCTCGAATATATGGACTGGAAGAGCGGCGGCGATACGAATTTCGCGCCGATTGCTTCGGCCTTTGGGGAAATGGAGTGCCACGGCTTCTGGGATCATGGCAAGCCCGACAAAGATGGTATCTGGACAGACAATGCCGCGATCTGCCCGACGCTGGTACGCTGGACGGAGCAAGCCGGGGCCAGGTACGGGCGCGTGCGCATCATCAAGCTGAACCCGAATACCTACGAAGAAGCAGTGCATAATCTGCATCTCGACGATAACAATCGCCTCAACCCGGAGGGCGAGGGCTGGGTGGTACGCTCCTGGCTGCAACTCACCGACAATCCCAACTCCTATATGATTTTGCGCGAAGACAGGGACGATCCTGCGACCGAGTCGCGCATCCCGATGTGGAGGAACCGCCAGTTTGTGGTTGACTCGCAGCGCCTCTGGCACGCGACATGGCATCCCGGCCCGGAGCCGCGCTACGCGCTGATTGTCTCATTTGAGAGCGGCGACGCGCTCCAGAAATGGATCGACAGCGAGTTGCCCGCGCCTTCAAACGTGCGCTAGAACGCGAGAACAAAACAAAGCTGGCAGCGCGCGCTGCCAGCTTTGTTTTGTTCTCACGTTGTCAGGCTTTTTGCTTCAATTTGAGCAGGTTATCAAGTGAATCGGGGTTCGTTTGCAGGCGTTTCAAGAAGTTGGTCTCTTGCTTCTGTGTGACGCTGCCGGAAGTGACAGCCTGATCGAGGTACGGCTTGACCGCGTTGACTTCATCGGTTTGCAACTGCGTGGCGGAAACGTTTTGTGCCGTCGCGATCTGCGACAGCGTTTGCCCCGCCTTGATATCTTGCTGCAACTGGCTCGCGGTAATATGCAAATCTTGCGCTATCTGGCTCTGGATGGCCGCCGCGTTCAGCTTGAGGGCCGCGGTGACGGGGTTGACCTTTTTCGTGGTCGCGCTGGGGCTGGCGGTGACGGTCGGCGTGGGAGTCTGAGCTGGCGCTGAGGCCGCTGTGATCAGGGGACCGACGACAAAAAAGCCGAGCAGACCTAATATAATCACCAGCACTGCTACTCCTCCGATGATGAATATGGTAAGTCTTTTCATTGATCATTCTCCTATTATCATGTTTGT
>DATLSW010000081.1:0-6825 GCA_035533955.1 Ktedonobacteraceae bacterium
TGTTTAGATTCGATAGTGGTAATTTTTGACAATTATGTGAAACAATGCTCCTGCTCTTCTGTCACCAAGTCGCTTCAGAAGCTGGACGAACCACTCTTCCCGCTCATGACATACCTCAGATAAAGAGCAAAAATTTACCTCACTGAATCTAAGCATTTACACCTACCTTTCACATGTCGTAAAACAGCGTGTTTTGTGTTCTTCTCGCGCTTCACCGCAGTCGGCTCTTTGAGCCAGACTCCAGTGGTGTTTTCGCGCGTCACTATTCTGACGAACCATCGCGCAGGAATGTGACCGCTGGTCCTGCGATAGGCTCTTGTCGGAGACCAGGAGAGTTTCAAGCCGATGAACTCTGACGGACAGGATATGTACGTTTCCGAGCAGGATGCTCTTCTTTCGCTCATAAGTACTCTTGCTTCCGACTCGCGCCCATCTCCAAGCGCTGCTCTTGAATGACAAAGAGCGAAACAAGAGAAGAGAGAGGTTCCGCTGCATTTTTGGGCATGCCCTACTCACGTCTTATGCAGCCTTAGTAGAACCATTGTCCCATCGATGTCAAGCTGCCTCTGCGGATATCTCCACATGGGCAGTGTGCGCCTTTTATACCTATGGCTGAAGCCAGGGGCTTTACGGCGCGGGTCGGTAAAGACAGCACAAATTCCTTGACTTTTAGGTTTAATCTTGGCAGGGCCGCCCATCCGGCACTTCAATGGGAGTTCGTTTCCCTGTCACATCGGCTGGATTTCCCTCGTCACTATAATGACGGAACGCAACGAAAGAATGTGACCGATGGACGCGCGTTGAGTCTCGCTCGTCACTCCAATGAGAGAATAAAATGAGGGAATAGAACTGATGAACAAACACGAATGGCTGGCAGAACAATTCGAGGCCAACCGGACCCATCTACAAGCGGTGGCCTACCGGATGCTCGGCGAGCTTGGCGAGGCAGACGACGCCGTACAGGAGTCGTGGCTTCGCCTCAGCCGCTCCGATACGAGCGGCATTGAAAACCTGGGAGGATGGCTGACCACGGTGGTCGCGCGAATTTGCCTCGACATGCTGCGTTCGCGAAACTCACGGCGCGAGGAATCGCTGGAGGCGGCTGCGTCCGAGTCCATCGAGAGCCGCGAGGAGGGGATCGACCCGGAGCAGGAAGTACTGCTGGCCGACTCGGTCGGGCTTGCGCTGCTGGTCGTTCTCGACACCCTACCTCCCGCCGAGCGGCTCGCCTTCGTGCTGCACGACATCTTCGCGGTGCCTTTCGACGAGATTGCGCCTATCGTGGAGCGTTCGGAGACGGCAGCAAGGCAGCTCGCGAGTCGCGCACGCCGCCGCGTGCGGGGAGCGGAAACGGCGAAACCTGCCGATCTCGAACGCCAGCGAGCAGTAGTCGATGCCTTCCTTGCCGCCTCGCGCACCGGAAACTTTGAGGCGCTGCTCATGGTGCTCGACCCGGACGTCGTGTTCCGACACGACCTCACAGCCGTGCCTGTAGGCGCGACACCGGAGGTCCATAGTGCGGCTTCCGTGGCCAGGCAGTTCTCAGGACGTGCTCAGGGCGCACGAACGACTCTCGTGGATGGAGCCGTGGCAGCTATTGTGGCGTCGCGTAGACATCTGTTCCTCGTCCTCAATTTCACGATCAGGAACGACAAGATCGTCGAGATCAACGTGGTCGCCGATCCTGCACGCCTGCGCCAGTTGCACCTTGCAGTCCTCGACGACTGACGAACCGCCGCCCGTCAAACGCCGCGTGACTGTTCAACGGTCAAGCCCGTACTCTCTCGATCAACAGAGGGAGTACGATGGGCCGCATGCTCTTTGATGCGATTGCCCTGCGAACTCTTGGAGTTTCCTGACCCACGGGTTGCGCAACGAGATGGACTTTCCTGTGAACTGGCTCTGAGCTTGACTTTGACATGTGGTCATCTCATTGGCTTGCAGCCACGCCCAAGAAGCTGCAAATGGATTCTTAACATTACGTTGTGTATGTTGTGGATGGTCTGTTTTTGAGATCTAGATTACGAAGTTTTATTCGTCAGTCAACAGTAACGGCATAGAGCGGTAGCATCGAAGATAGCGCCGCTGCTGTGTAATAAGGAGAAACGAATGTTATTCAACATGCTGCAACGATCACACGGGATCAGGTTCATCTGCCAGGCGTTCGAGTTCGGTGAGCGTGCGATCCAACTCGTCAATCAGGGATGAAGGGCCAGCTTTACGCAATACATCCGTCACGGAGCGATAATACCACAACGTGCCAGCTTTGCCGCCATTGAAACGACGCCATAGGACTTCGCCAAATATTCGGTAATCGGCCAGGATAGAGCGCACGTTGTGCAGCTTATCCGCCGCCGAAACAAGACGCACGGAAGGAGACGCCATGAGCAGGTGCGCAATATACCGCTCCTTGCGCGCGCGCCAGGGAGGCTTTGGCATCTGATCCGTATCGCTACAGCCATCGACAATCGCCACAACCGTATCGCCAAAAAGACGGCGAATCTTCTCACGAGCATCCGTGCCGCCCTGGTCTTCGACGGCATCGTGCAACAAAGCAGCAATGGCCTCGTCTTCATTGCCACCATTTTCTAACACAAGGCTCGTCACCGCCAGCAAGTGGGAGATATATGGGATCGTCGTCCCTTTACGCGACTGCCGGGCATGAAACTGCGCCGCCAGAACTAACGCCTCTTCGAAGCGTTCTGTCAATAACACGTACCGCGTTCCGCCTTTCGATTTCATCAGCGCAATTATAGCACACTTTGCCGATAAGATGGTTGTCTAAGATGTGGCGGCGCAATGAATTGCTCCACCACTACAGCATCGTTCTGAGATATAATGAAGTCAGACTGCTATATTAACCACTGTACATTACAAAGGAGAAGCAATGACTACCACTCATGTTAAAAATAGTGTCGGTATCTGGGCATTTGGCCCCAGCGTCACGCGCTTTGTGCCGCCCGGCTACCATCCCGAAGTGACGCACGAAGACATGGTCACGCGCACGCACCGCGTCGTTGCCGGGCTGGCGGATCTCGTCGATGGCCTGGAATACCATTATCCGGGCGAGGTCAACGAAGATAGCGTTGATGCCATCAAAGCAGCCCTGGGGCCGATGGATCTCTATTGCGTCGCGGCTGGTCTGCATGTTGATCCCACCTACAAATTCGGTGCGTTTATCAATCCTGATCCGGCCTTGCGGCGGCAGGGCATCGAGACGCTCAAGCGCGGCGTGGATCTAGCTGCAGTTCTCGGCGCGCATTTTATCATCTGGCCGGGAGGCGAGGGCTACAACTACAATTTCCAGCGCGACTACATCCAGACCTGGGATCGCTTCGTCGAAGGCGTGGGCGAAGTAGTGGCCCATGCCGCGGAGAAGGGCGTCACCGTCTTTCTCGAACACAAAAACAGCGAGCCAGCGATGAATATTTTGATGCGCAACATCTCCGCCACGCTCTACACCATCGATCGCGTGCGCCGCCTGGGCGTCGATACCTCGCATTTGCAGGTGAATATGGACTGGCAGCACCTGATCATGAACGGCGAGAACCTGGCGGAATACGCGGCCCTGCTGCACAGCGAGGGCAAGCTCGGCCACCAGCACGGCAACTCCGGCTGGGGAACGTTCGATGACGACAACATGGTGGGCGCGTCTTTCTTCATGCAAACGCTCGAACTGGCAATGACACTGCAAGATCTGAATTACGGCGCGCACGGCGAGCGCGTCGGTTATGATCTGTATCCGTACACCGAAGATCAGATCGCTGCCGTGCGCCGCTCAGTGGTACAATGGGCATTCATCGACGATCTGGCGCGTAAGATCGATCGGCAGGCGCTCAACGAGGCGCGCGCAAAAGCGGACGCCGTCGAGGGCTACCGCATCGTCTACGAAGTGCTGGGCCTCGATCAGGCATACACTGAGCGCATTCTGGCCGCGCGGCGGAAATAAGGTTATCTTGCATGTCCCAAAACGACACGGTAATAACTACGACCACTGTTCCTGATGGCATGATAGCACGGAAACAGCCGGGTAGTATTCCTTTGCGCATTTTCGCGATCTGCCTGACATCCCTGGTAGTATCCGTTCACTACACCAACTACGGGCCGCTTATACCGACGCTGATCAGCCAGTTGCACATCACGAAAAGCCAGGCCGGTCTGCTTTCCACGTTCCTCTTTTTGGGTCTGATCGTCATGTATATTCCCGCCGGGACACTGGCTGATCGTTTCGGTCAGCGCCCGGTGTTAATCGTAGCAGCGGGCATCATCGTGCTGGGCAGCATTCTGCTGCCGTTTTCTCCTAACCTGCCATTCCTGCTATTCTGCCGCTTCATCATCGGCATGGGAGTCGGAGCGGCTTTCGTCGCGGGAGCGGGTATGGCAACAACACTGGGAAAATATTCCGCGCTGGGGCAGGGACTATACGGCGGCTCCATCCAGATCGGTTCTGGCCTGGGACTGCTGCTCACGCCGACGCTGCTGGCCCACGTCGGCTGGCGCGGCACATTTCTTTTCTATGGATTATTGAGCATCCTGTTGATCATTGTCTGGCTGTTCATTAGCGACGGCCACAAAATCCACAAAGTTAGCGCCATCCACGTCGGCGCGGGGCTACGCTCGCGCGCCGTCTGGTCATTGGGGCTGTCGCACATGGGGACATTCGGCATCGGGAACGCTATCGCCGCCTGGTACGCGGTCTACCTTGCCTATCAATATGGGCTTTCGGTAGGGCTGGCCGCGACGCTTGGTTCTCTGGTTCTGCTCGTTGGCGCAATCGCTCGCCCGCTCGGCGGCATACTGATCGGTAGGGGCATCGTGAAAGCCATACCACTTCTGCGCCTGGGAACGATCTTGACCTGCCTGGGCGTGACGCTGCTTGCCATTCCGCTGCGCTTCGCGCCGCTGACTGTCACGGGCATGATCTGTGTTGGCGTTGGTGCAACCATTCCCTATACGTCGGTCTTCAATGAAGCCGCGCATTTGCAGAAGGTGAGCAAAGGGATCGCTCAAGGTCTGGCTAGCATGATCTCAACGCCCACTATCATCCTGGGAGCGCCATTGATCGGCTTTCTTTATGGACAGACGGGCAACTTTACACTGGCTTTCGGAGCAATCGCCCTGTTCGGCTGCGTTGCCATCACCGCCTCGTTCCTGGCCGGACCTGCGGTAAAACGCGAAACATCGTGGTAAAGGCGGCGGCGGCACAATGCATTGCGCCACCACAGGGCGCACAGAAAATGAGGTAGATACGCTATGTCTTCTGATCGTCTTTTAGCAACACTGATCGAACTGGTGAGCCTTCCCAGCACGTCGGGACACGAGGAACAGGTACGTGACTATCTCAAGGCAAAGCTCAGCATGCTGGGCATGGAAACCCGCGCGGACGCGGCGGGCAACCTCGCGGCAACGCTGCCCGGCATAGGCGAACCGATCTTGCTCAACGCGCACATGGATCGCGTGCCGCCGGGCCTGGGACACCGGCCCATTTTGCGCGACGGCGTGCTTTACAGCGACGGCACGACCAACCTGGGCGCGGATGATGCCGCTGGTATCGCCATCATTCTGGAAACCCTCACGCGCTCGCAAGAGCAGCGCCTGCCACATCCGCCCATCGTCGCGGTCTTCACCGTGCAGGAAGAGGCAGGTATGTGCGGAGCAAACGGGTTCGCTGCCGCCGCGTATCACGTCACACAGGGGATTGTCTTCGATAACGCCTTCGAGGCAGGCGTCGTCGTCTCGCAGGGAGCGGCTTACGAGGCGTTCGATGTGGTAATCAAAGGTAGCACAGGACATCCCGGCAAAGATTTGTCGCGCATGGTGAACGCTATTGAAATCTTCCGCGCCGCCGACTATCCGCACGGCTCGCTGAATAACGATCAGACACGCATTCTCATCGGTCGCATTCATGGCGGGAGCGCGCGCAATGCCGTGCCAGACACCGTGACCATCGAGGGCGAACTGCGCAGCTACGAGCCGCCGGAGGCGCGCCAGCGTTACATGCACGCGCTAGCCGACGCTTTCAGCAGGGCCGCGCAACGCTTCGGCGGACAGGCAGAAGTCACATTTCATCCGCACTCGTCAGGCTATACGGTCAGCGAGGACGAGCCGTTGCTGGGTGTCTACCGCTCTGTACTGGCTGCACGCGGCGCGCCGCTGCTGCTGCGCCCAACCTTTATCGGCAGCGACGCGAGCGGCTTCCGCCCGGCAGTCAAAGCGTTCACGATCTCAACCGGCGTGAACAACGAGCATTCGGTGGATGAATGCGTGACAGTCGAGCCACTGGAACAACTGGTGCAGGATACACTACGCCTGTTGGAGATGATGGCGATAAAGTGATTTCAAGCCGCCGAACCAGGCATAGGCACATCAGCATACGCAGCAGAAGTTTGAGGGACGGGTATCGGTTCATGATCCTCGATCATCCCCTTCAAGTGGAGCCTGATAGCCTCGACCATATTCTTCTGCACTTCTTCGTAAGTGAAGCCTGTTGTTATACAGCCTGGAAGATCGGGAGCGTAGGCGCTGTAATTGTGATCTCCTCGCTCGATCACTATAAGGTAGCGATACATTGTTATAACCCTTTCAAAGTCGTGTTGCCTATGACTACACTCCGAAATAAGCTGCTACGCTATCGCTTAATTTGTGCCTGCTTAAATACACTCGCAAGCGTTTTTGGATGCACATCATCATGCATATGCCCAGGTACGGTAACTCGCCCACGTTTTTCTGGATGTTTGTATTGACGATGGCTGCCTTCAGTATCTACCAGATACCATCCATCAGCCTCCAGTCGCCTGATGAGATCTCGAACTTTCATGCAGGTGG
>DATLSW010000082.1:0-3569 GCA_035533955.1 Ktedonobacteraceae bacterium
ACGCCGGCACGGGCGCAATGTGGCGCGGCTCAAACTTGACAACGATCCGGAGGCTCTCTGGCTTGATTCACTGGAAGGTGTGCAGGTCACGAATCGCCGCCAGGATTATATCGAAATGCAAATACAGGCCAATCTCAACCCCAACGTGATCGTGGAGGCAGCGCTGCAACATGGCGGCATCATCAGTCGTTTCGAGATTACCGAGCCATCGCTGACCGACATCTTCATTGAACTTGTGGGCGCGATTGCCTTGCCAGATGAGTCGCCTGCTCTCTCAGCATAAAAAAGAAAGAGTGTAACGATGTCACAGGAAACCATGAAAACACCCGAAAAAGGGCGCGATCAATCGGGTTCCCACGAACGGGAGCAAAAGGCTATAGCAGTGAGTTCAAGCGGCGCGGCTGCACAAAACAACCTGCGCAATATCGGCTTGATTATCGCGCGTGAGTACAAAAACCGCGTGAGAGCGCGCAGTTTCATCATCACGAGCGTGATCCTCCTGGTCATCGTGTTCATAGCCGCCTTTATCCCAACGATTGTGCAGTACATTACGTCGCTTAGCAACGCGCCAACCCATATCGCGATAGTGAATCAGGCTGATCCTGTTGCGAGCCTGAATGAGACGGCGCTGATCTCGTATATCAATACCGAGCTGAATGGCACGAATACCGGAAACAATGCTCCCTATGCGATTACCAGCCAGCCATCTACTGACCTGGGCAGCCTGCAAAGCCAGGTGAAGAATGGCAACCTGGATATTCTGCTGGTGATTGCCCGTGCCACAAATGGGAATTTACGCTTTACCTATGACACGAACGCCAGCTCGACAAGCGATACCAACCTGCCCACGATCCAGGTTCTGGCCCAACAGCTCACCTTTCTTGATACCGCTCATCGTCTGGGCCTCACCTCGTCTCAGACCCAGCGCCTCGGCGCTTCGCCTGACCTGGCTGTCGTGTATACCCAGCAGAGCCAGGGTACTCGCCCGACGAACGAAATCGCGGCGGGCTTTATCCTCGCCTACGCCGGCGCTATCCTGATCTACATATCTGTAGCAGTCTATGCCGGTATCGTAGCGGGAGGAGTGGCGGAAGAGAAAAGCAGCCGGGTGATGGAAATTCTGGTGAATGCCGCGACCCCATTCCAGTTGCTTGCCGGAAAAATTATCGGCATCGGCGCGGCGTGCCTGACACAGATGGGTTCGCTGGTGGTGGTCGGTATTGGCGCGCTCCTGCTGCAAACTCCTATCCAGGCAGCGTTGTTCGGGAAAAATACGGGAGGCTTCATCCAGTATCTCACCGGCCTGTCCATCCCGTTCTACCTTTTATTCCTGACCTACATTCTTCTGGCGTTCTTCCTGTATGCCACTCTGTATGCTGGACTGGGCGCTATGGTCAAACGGCAGGAGGAGGTGCAAAGCGCGATCATGCTTCCACAGATGCTGCTGGTCGTTGGCTATCTACTGTTCTTTCTCGCGGTCTTTACTCCCAATGCCACCTTAACGAAGGTGCTGTCGTATATTCCTTTCTGGACTCCGTGGGTGATGATGGCGCGCATCGCTATGGGGACGGTTGCCTGGTGGGAGATCGTCCTGACCATCGCGTTGATGCTGGGCGCCATCTATGCCAGCATCTGGTTTGCCGCGCGTGTGTATCGCCTGGGAGTCTTGATGTATGGGCAGAGGCCCAGCCTGGGTCAACTGGTGAAAATGGTGCGCATGAGATGATATCAAACGTGGTTGAATACTGGTGAACCTGTACATCAACGGAGATGATGTGAATACACAAACGGGCGCTCTGCTACAGGTCAAACAAGCGGGACATCAGCCGTAAAGCCGTCGCTGCCCGCGATATGCATGGCCGCGCCTATGGCGGCCTGCACAGCGCCATAAAGCGCGGCGTCTCCCAGCAGGCTGGACAGGCGTACCGGCGGCGCGTTGCCCAGTTGTTGCCGCGTGAACGCTTCGATAGGTTGGGCGAACAACGCCTCCGCGTGCGGCAATTCGCAGAGATCGCCGCCTAGCACGACCATCTCCGGGTCAAGTACGGCCACGAGGTTGATCATGGCCGACGCCAAATATTCGGTCATTACTGCGATGATCGATTGCGCCGCCGTTTCCCCTACAAACGCGCGTTCGCAGCACTGCTCAGGCGAAGTATAGCCAGCCGCGCGCGACTCCGCGACCAGTTGATCCATGCCGGCGATCGACTCCAGGCAGCCGCGCTTGCCGAAGTTGCGGTGCAGATTTGTGCGATCAACCACCATATTCCCGACCTCGCCCGCCGCCTGCGAGCTGCCCTGAAAGAGTTGCCCATCCAGGACGAGGCCCGCGCCGATGCCGCGTCCCACAAAGAGGTAGACGACGTTGCGATGTCCCTGAGCGCAGCCAAATTGGCTCTCGCCAATGGCGGCGAGATTGACGTCGTTATCCATCGTCACCGGCACGCGAAAGAGTCGTTCCAGCTCACTGCGCAGCGGTCGATCATTGAGGCCCGGGAACACTTTGGCGGCATTGACATAGCCGGAAACCGGCGCGCTATGCACCACGCCCGGTACAGCTACGCCAATAGCCAGAATGCTCGCGGGATTGCCCGAAAACTGCTTGATCGCCTCTTTCATAAACAGGCTGAGCTGCGGCAGCACGCTCTGGCGTGTCTCCAACGCGAGAGCGCGCGTCGTGCGCTGTAATATCTCGCCGTTTAACTTTGCCAGGGCGATACGCGCCTCGCGTGTACCCAGCTCGATGCCTAGCACGAACCCGGCCTCGCCGCGAAAGCTATACATCTCTCCCAGGCGACCGCCCGTCGGCTCCGATTTGCCAGTGGAGACGATCAACCCTGCCTGTTCCAGCGAGTCAACGATACGCGAGGCCGTCGGGCGCGAAAGCTGCAAGCGCCGCGCGATCTCGGCACGCGAGATCGGCCCTTCTTCGCGAATCACCTGCAATGCCAACCGACGATTCGAGATAACTTTCAATTCAGGAATAGCGGTTACTGTTTGCCCCATGCTCAGCGTCTTCCCATCCTTTTGTAGGAGCCGATTTATCGCGCCCCATACATTATGCATCATGCATACTGCGCTAGCAATGCCGTGATATCCTGGCGCACTGCGGCGGGATCGATCGGATCAAACTGATCGTCGAGTGCGGTATTGGCGTGATCGAACAGGTAATGCAGTTTGAGCGGATGTTTTCCCGACAGGCCGGAGACTGGCGCGATGTACGAGCGTGTCATCTGCATCTGCGTGCGATAAAGAAGCAGAACGCTATCACCGACGCGACAGCGCCGACCCGGCTCTAATACCATGTGATAGTCGATGATCTGCTTGATTTCGTGCAGGTAGCCCGCGTGATTATCGCGCGCCTCGCTCCATGTCGAGCCGACCAGAGCATCGAGCGGCGCGTCTGGCAGGTAGCCGTCATGGAACAGGCCGCCGCCATAGGCATAGGCGCGGTCGCCGACGTGATGAGAGATTTCGGTGACATAGGTGTAGGCTGGCTTCTCCGGCAGGCCGCCGTTATAAGCGTGGTTCGGCGTTGTGCCGAGCAGACCGTGGCCGGGTTCGACATG
>DATLSW010000083.1:0-4442 GCA_035533955.1 Ktedonobacteraceae bacterium
CGCCTACTATCATAGTGACAACGCCATCAATATACTCGTAGCGAGCATCTGGGCTGGCGCGGTCGAGCGCGAGGTATTCTTCTACAGTCATTAAGGCTCGATAAGGTTCTGCTATCATCGTATGACGCTCCTTATCAGCTACATTTTGCTCTTTAAAAACTTGTTTACGTCTCTCATTTTACCAGATCGTGCAACCCTGTCGTTTCCTCGCCTATCTTTCCGCGGGCTTGCGTTCATAGAAGGCGAAGGCCCAGAAGATCCACATGGCGACGGCAAACACGCCATCGCTGAACGATTCTATGCGGCCCGTCTCTTTCTCTATGGCCGCTTCCTGTTTCTCAATAGCCATATCATCATCATCCATAGCAAACTTCTCTTCTGTTTCTCTCGCTACTACTCTACCATTGGGTGATGATAGCACACCTTCTGTGGAGTGAAAAGACGTACCTCTCATCCGTGGTATCATTCAAAAATAAAACGCGGATGCATAATTGGATGGTGGCCGGACTGTGCAATGCATTGCACAGTCGGCCACCATCCAATTATGTAACCGGTTGGCAGGCTATAAAAAAGACCCTCTCGCATGTCATTCTTCGCTGCGCTCAGAATCTCCGGGATGTCATTCTGAGCGCAGCGAAGAATCTCTCGTGATCAGGCGCCCGCTTCAGATTCTTCGCTGCACTCAGAATGACAGGTCCGGGCCGGTTTTTTATGATAGGCCATTAGATCAGTTCGGGGACTGGCCCCATATGCCTTGTCCACATCTCGCGCGCCAGTTCACGGGCGTCCCTCTTCACGCCGTAACGCGCGAAGTATTGACAGGTGCGCTCGATATCGCGCGCGAAGAGCGAGAACACGTCCGAATTGTGGTAGGGATCGACCGCCTGCGCGAAGTCAATCAACGTCACAGCCCCTTGCCAATACAGCACGTTATAGGCCGACAGGTCGCCATGAATGCGTCCGTGGGTGAAGGCCAGCTCGATATTGCGCAGGATGCACTCGAAAAGCTCGGGCGCTTCCTCCTCGTCCAAAGCAACGCCGCCGAGACGGGGAGCCGGGTCGTTGAGCGCGCCGATATATTCCATTAATACCGCGTTACCGATCTGCGCGAAGGTGCGCGGGACATTCGCGCCATGAGCATACAACATGCGCTGCGTCTGGTACTCGTACTCGATCCAGGAAGCGACCTGGGCAGCGCGCCCGCGCTCGGTTTTGCGCGTCGCGGCGCTGCCGCGGCGGCTGTTGCCGTGTTCCGCCTGCCCCTGCTCGTCGCGCTGGACGCGGCTATAGCGATACACGGCATCGTTACGCAGGCTGCGGAACATGCGCGGGCGATAGATTTTCGCCGCTAAAAACTCTACGCCCGTCGCCGGATGGGCCGCGCAGCAATAAACGGTAGCTTCCTTGCCGCTGTGCGCCTCGTGCAGAACATCGGTGATGAGCTGCTGATCGTAGAATGGCCGCAGCGATGAGAGAATCCAGGGAGCGTCGCGCTTCGACGCCAGCAGCGTTGGGTTGAAGGCAGGTTTCTGCGGCTGCTCTTCCGGTTCTTCATAGGTCTGCGCGCGCAGCCAGCGCTGGACTTCAGAGCTACTTTCGTAGCTGGTCTTCTTGACGGGTTTGGCTATCCTACGGGAACGGACACGGGCAAGCTCGCGCGCGCTGGATTTCATTTTCACAAACGTGACAGATTCTTCTTCAGGATCATCGTCAAACGATCTCTTCAAGGTAATAGCTCCTTATGGGAGAAGTGGGCAAAAACCCACACGGAACGATAAGGTATAGATTCACGCGGGAATCAGCGAAGCAAGGGAACGGGGATCTCCAGGAGTGGTACTATTACCTCTAGCATGTTGCAGGCCGGGGTCTACTCAACGAGGAGTATCACTCAGCGTGGAGCCCGAAGGAAAGACCAATGTTACCATTATTTGCACCTCCACAGTTTGTTATTTCGTAGCAAGCTTACCATAGAATGGAGAAAAAAGCAAGCAAAATCAGACAAGGCTAACCGCACACATCTTTGGAAGCAAGGTTGATATCAGGTACGAGCTATTTAACCTCACCTCATAGTTGTTCCCATTCCTCTAAGGAAATATCAGCTTCTTCAAGAATTCGTTTGAGCAATCCGACGCTAATATCACTCTGATGAGGATTAGGGATACGTACTTTAAGTCTTCCTCGTTGCATATACTCGTGTTTGCCGCCAGCATAAGGACCAGTAAAATCAAGTTCATGTAAGAAGCTGATCAGATCCTTGCGTTTGATCGGTCGAAGTTTGGGCATCAGACCGGTTTCCCCACTTCTAACGTCATTCCATCGACTTTGGGTAAAGGGATGTGATCGGCAATATTAAGGAGTATCCAGCCCTCCAGAACCTCACGCAATTCCTCGCGGCATTCCTGTTTAGTTGGTTTGTTTGCCCAGACCCCCTTGAAGCCAGGAATCCGCCCAAAATAGGTTCCATCTTCAAGTTGCTCGTAGTAGGCATGTTGCATCGCTTTATCGATATATTCGTTGAGCATGATTTTATCCATTCCTTCTCGATTAGAGAACCATCGCGAGGGCCACCGTATTAAGTATAACACACATTATGGTTGTGCTGCAAAAAATTTCGTGCTAATTACTTGCAGGCTGTAGCAAAGGGCAAGAATTGGATATCCGGCATACGAGAACTGTAGTATTATTACGACAGGGCTAGCAATAGCATGATATTATTGCTTGTGTAGAAGCGCAATTTGATCTTGCTCCCAGCAAGCTCGATTGCGCCGCTACAGAGAACCAGGAAAGGTGAACGCAATGGCAGACGACATATCTCCAACAAACCAACAGGCGGCTACATTGAAGGAGCAGGTCTTCGCGCTGGTGCGAGCCTGCCCCGCCGGGCGCGTCACGACCTATGGCTGGATCGGCAAGGCGCTGGGCTATCCGCGCGGCGCGCGCATGATCGGCTGGATCATGAACGAGACCGAGGACGGCGTTCCGGCGCAGCGCGTGATCAATAGTAAGGGCGAATTGTCGGGCAGTTGGGCCTTCGGCCAGCGTGGCAGGATGCGCAAGTTGCTCGAAGCCGAAGGCATCACCTTTTCCGCCGACGAGCGCGTGGACCTCAAACGCTATGGCTGGGACCCGTCTCGCGATCTCAGCGACGAAGAGCGGCAGCGCATTGTGGACGCGGCTGCCACGCCATCCGTCAACGTCAGCCCGCGCCTGTTACAACTCCTGCAACTCGATCCCGCCTCGCCGCTGAAAACGCCGCCGTCGTCAGAGTGATGGGTGAGATGTGGCGGCGCGATGCATCGCGCCGCCACATCTCACCCATCACATTGCCCCTATCAAGCGCGCGAGTTGCGCTCGCTCGCGGGCCGCGTCCTGTACAGGAATCAGCATTACCAGCAGTTCATCCAGCCCTTGATTCAGCAGGGCGACCAGTTGTTGCGCTACGAATGCCTCGTTGCCGAAGACCACCAGGGAACGCGCGAGGTCGTCGAGACCAGTGCCATCAGGCGACACGGGCAAACCCGCGTCGGCGAACATGCGGGAGTAGAAAGGGGCCGTGCTATAGAATTGGATGCGTTTGCGCGCCGCGGCCAGTACCGCGTCCTCGTCTTCACTCAGAGCAACAGGAATGTGGGCCACCAGCGGCGGCGCGGCACGTCCGCTGGCCGCAGCGCCCGCGCGCAGCGCCGGCAGCGCCTTGTTCAACAGGTATGGCACAGGACAGAGCCAGGAGATCGCGCCGTCCGCTATCTCACCGGCCAGGCGAAACGCGCCCTCACGCAGCGCCGAAACCAATATCGGCACGTTCGCGGTGCGCAGCCCGGCGGCATTGACATTGAAGTAGTCCCCGTGATACTCGACGCGGCCCGTCTGCAAGGCGGCGCGCAGCACTGCCACGTACTCGCTCAGATGAGCCAGAGGAGCCGTCTCCTGCAAACCATAGACGCCTTCGATAGCATGGCGATGGCTGGGGCCGACGCCCAGACGCAGGCGACCGGGAGCGATGTCGCTCACCGTCAATGCCTGCTGGGCCATCACCAGGGGATGGCGTGGATAAGTCGGCACAATCGATGTTCCCATAGATATGCGCGTGGCGCGCGTTGCCGCGGCGGCGTACAACGTCAGCGTATCCAGCGTCGGCGGCGACTGCGTCATCCAGATCTGCTCGACGCCAGCCGCTTCGGCATCGGCTATCGCCGTCATCGCCGCTTTCGTTTCGCGCGCCTCGATCGCCAGACCAATGCGCGCGCGTGTGGTTTCAAAAGACATAAGCATAAACTCCTTGATTATTATCCTACTATATTCACGGCCACGATCCCCGACATGGTTCCCACGAACACCTGATTTCCTGACAGCGTTGGGGTCGCGAAGCGCGATGTCGCGCCAACGGATACCGAAGCGCGCACGCTGCCATCGGCGCTATTGAGAGCATAAAGCGTGCCGCC
>DATLSW010000084.1:0-12853 GCA_035533955.1 Ktedonobacteraceae bacterium
GGCTGCTTCCCGTTCTTAGAGGAACGGTCGCGCCTGCTCTCGAACATCACGTAAAGCGTGGGGACGAGCAGCAGCGTGAGAACCGTCGAGGTCGTCAGGCCACCGATGACGGTGAGAGCCAGCGGCGCGGCGATGAAGCCGCTGGACGGACTCAGCCCCAGCGCCATCGGTGTCAGCGCGAGGATGGTGGCGACAGCCGTCATCAGAATGGGGCGCACGCGGTGGCGAGCGCCCTCCATCACGGCGGAGCGCACATCCAGACCTTTTTTACGATACTGGTTAATCAGGTCGAGCAGGACAATAGCGTTCGTCACGACGATACCCACCAGCATCAAAAGGCCGAGCAGCGACGGAGCGCCCAGCGCCGTGCGCGTCGCCAGCAGCAACAGAATCGAGCCGGTTCCCGCGAACGGAATCGAAACTAGCAGGATGAGCGGCTGCAACAGGCTGCGGAACGCCACGACCATCACCAGATACACCAGCAGGATCGCCACCAGCAAGGCCAGTTCCAGGTTGCTGAATGCCTGCGACTGATCCGACGTGACGCCGCCCAGGGAGACGGTCACGCCGCCAGGCAAGCTCAATTTGTTGATCTTGTTCTGAATATTCAGGCTGATCGCGCCCACGTTCTGGCCCGAAGCCGTCGCGCTGATGGTCGCCGTCTGCACGCCATTGACATGCGTGATCTGCGTTGGCCCTTCTATCTGCGTGACGGTAGCAATAGCGCTCAACTTGACCGTGCCGGTCTGCGTCGGGATCAGCAGATTATTCATGGCGTCAATAGTGTTGGCTGGTGAGCCGAGCAGCAGATTGACGTTCAATTGCTGATTGTTGAACGTGACTGTGGTCACGGTCGTACCCGTGTAGACCTCGCGCAGCGACTGGCCGACCTGCGCCGCCGTCAGGCCGTAAGTAAGAGCTTTCTGCGGGTCAACCTGCACGTTGATGAGCGGCTGCGTGTCCGTCAAGTTGCTGCTGACGTTGCTCGTGTTCGGCACCTGTTTGACGGCATTGAGTACCTGCTGCGCGGCTTGCCGCAGCGTTTGCTGATTAGAGGACTGCACGTTGACGTCAATGGTCGAAGCGTTGAGGCCGCCGTTACTCGCGGAGAGGCTGAGCGTGCCGACGCCTGTGAGCGCGTTGAGACGATTTTGCAGTGTTTGCTGGAAAGCTGTCTGATCAGCGTTGGGATCGGACGTCACAGCGAACGTGGCGTTATTGTCGCCGCCTGACCCACCTGACAGCGAGGAAAAACTCGATCCTCCGGAGCCGACCGTGACTTGATACGCCTGGACATGGGGCAATCCATTCAGCATAGCCTCGACTTTCTGCGCGGCTGTGTTCGTGGCATTCAGGCTTGTGCCGACGGGCAACGTCATGCTGACGCTATAGGTGTTTTGCGACGTCTGGCTGAACAGATTGGTTCCTAGCCGCGGCACCAGCGCAATCGAACCGGCGAAGATGACTACGGCGGCGATGATGGTAATGGCGCGGTGGCCGGTCGTCCAGCGCACCAACGGCAGGTAGCCGCGCTCAACCCAATTGCCCTGTGCTGGCGCGCTCGGCTTCGTCGCGCCCTGCTGCGCAACTCTGGGCGCTTTGAGGAACCAGTAGGCCAGCACCGGGATAACGGTCAAAGCTACCAGCAGCGAGGCCAGCAGCGCGACCGTCACCGCGATGGCAAACGAACTGAACAACTCGCCGACCAGGCCGCCGACGAAGGCAATGGGCAAAAAGACTGATACCGTCGTGAGCGTCGAGGCGGTCACGGCCCCCGCGACCTCCTTCACCGCGTTCAAGACGGCAGCCTGTTTCTCCTCGCCGCTGCGCAGGTGGCGATAGATGTTTTCCAGTACGACAATCGAGTCATCAACGACGCGGCCAACGGCGATGGTGAGACCGCCCAGCGTGAGAATGTTCAGCGAATAGTTGCCAATATACAGGGCAATCAGCGCGATCACCACCGAGAGCGGGATCGAGACGGCTGTTACCAGCATGGAACGCAGGGAGAACAGAAAAAGCAGGATCACCAGGATGGCGAAGGCCGCGCCGATCAAGCCCTCGCGCACGAGGCTGGAAACGGCGCTCGTAATCATCGGCGCCTGGTCGGAGACGACGGTGATCTGCGCGCTATGGCCCAGCTTGCTCTCCAACGATGGCAGCATTTGCTGGACTTGCTGCGAGACAGAGACGGTGTTGCCGTCCGGGGTTTTAGTGATTGAGATGCCCAGACTGTCTTTGCCGTTGGTGCGCGTTAGCGTCGCCGAGGGCGCGAGCGTCTGCTGCACCGTGGCGACATTTTTGAGCGCGACAGGCGTGGCTGTTATTTTCGGCGTGCAAGCGGATGTCGGGGTAGAAGCGCCTCCCAAAGATGCGCCGCCAAAACCGGTGGATGTGCCAGTTCCAGTCGTTAGCGGCGGGCAGCCCGGCGGCAGGACGGTAGTGACATGCTCGCCCACCACGACATTCTGTAAATCCTGAACAGAATTGAAGGTATTGCCGACGCGAATCGCCAGCGTCTGGCCGTTGTTGGTCAATTCTCCGGCAGGAATCGTGACGTTATTGGCTTGCAGGACGCCCTGCACCTGAGTAACGGTCACGCCCTCCTTCTGGAGCTTGCTTAGATCAAGCGTCACCGTCACAATTTGATTGCGCACGCCGGTGACATTCACATTAGCGACGCCGTTGATGCCTTGCAGCGAAGGCACGATCTCGCTGTTGATGTCCGTCGCCAGCGTGGGCATGTTCTCGGACGAAGTGACGGCCAACTGGATCACCGGCAGATCGTTGATGTTAAACGTCTGTACCTGCGGCGTGACGCCCGACGGCAGGCTCGCCTCGGCCCGATTGATCTGCTGCGTCAGCGTCTGGCTGGCGGCGTTGAGATCCGTGCCGTAGTTGTATTCAACCACGATGACGGAAGAATTCTGGCTGGAATACGAGGTCGTCTGCTGGATACCCTGCAAACCCTGGATGCTCTGTTCCAGAGGATTAGTAACATCCTGCTCCACAATCGAGGGAGACGCGCCTGGATAGACGCTGACTACCGAAATAGCGGGAAACTCCAGTGAGGGAAATAACTCTTCTTTCAAAGTGGGAATCACAAAAGCGCCGATCAGCAGAATTGCAATCGTTGCCAGCGCGATGAGGCTGCGATTGCGCAAGCTCAATTTAGTAAGGTAAGACACAATGTCCTCCTGTGATTTGCGATATTATTTACGTTGAAGCAAATATTTTCCACAACACGATTTATTGTAATGATACGAAGCAATTCTGTCAATGTTGCAAATGGAGTACCCAGGATAAACAACTGAGGACTATTTCCCAGGGAAGGCGCGAGGCATAATACTTCACTGTTCTGCCTCTTCCCCGTCCAGAATAACATTGCCGAGAATCTCGAAGGCGCGTTCAACTGTCAGTAATTCATCTTCGGAAAGCCGCCCAAGCATCTGAAGCCACTGGCTGCGCCCTCTGTTATAGATCGTTTCGATAATCGCGCGGCCTCTAGCGGTCGGCGCCACGCGCGTGACGCGGCGGTCTTCGGGATCTTCGCCGCGCGTGATGAGACCTTGCTCATACAGGCGATCAACAATACCACTGACAGTGGGCAGGCCCACACCGAGTGCCTTTGCCAGTTGCCCCATCGTCATTCCCTGTGAACCGGTGACAAGCATGAGGGTTTTGAATTGCGGCATGGTGATGGGAAGCGAAAACAAGGGCATTGCTCGTTCTCTGCGCATATCCGACGCGATGTGCTGAGCCACCATACGCTCGCTCAATTGCAGAATAGTTTCTATATGTTGTGCGCGTTCATGCTCGTCCATGAGATGTTCCCATACTTTCCAGACAGGGTAATAAGAGTCACAGGAGATTTACTTCGTGCTGAGCGAATTATATATCACCTGCACCGATAACGCAAGCGGTGTGGCGGCGCAATTCTACGTCCGAGGATTGACTTTTGGGCAAGCAGAAGGTATCATTCGTCTATCTTGTTTTAGGAGGTAACAGTCATCATGCCTTCAGCTACAGTTAAGGTGTTGCTAAACGCTAAGTGAGCTGTATCTACAACTGAAAAGGTCGTTCTCACGCGGGTCATCGCTATGATTTCGCTTTTATAAGTGCGACCAACTCTTCTTTAGATAGACTACAGAGAGGTACTCCTCTCTTCTGTAGGCTTCTTTTCCGCTCTTCACAACCCGCCCACTTAGCCTCGTAGGGTTTCCTTTTGCTTGCCTGCTCATCGCACGCGGCAGCACATCGCCTCCCGTTCAGCATCACCGCTCTCCACCACACATAGCCATGCTCATCATAGGCTATCCTCTGTTCCTATTAGAGCAGAGCCTATGCTGCACACTCATACAATGTGTACTTATGTTCCACAAAATACACCTGCAACGCTCTTGAGCGAAAGGGAAAAATAGATTGATATACGTTCAGTTGAGACGCTTGCACCTTTTTCAGGCACTGAACCACTACTGGCGGCTATTGGCCCACTATCTGCGGCCCCAGTGGCCGCGCATGAGCCTGCTAGCAGTGATCCTGGGCAGCACCATCTGTGTGCAGGTGGTCACGCCGCTGGTGGCGAGTTACTTTATCGACCAGGCCACCTCAGGCGGGAATCTGCGCGATCTGATCGTTCTGGCACTGCTGACCATGGGCCTGGCCCTGACGGGACAGGGTCTGGCTGTCGCCGAAACCTACGTGGCCGAAAATGTGAGCTGGGCGGCCACCAACGAACTGCGCGCCGACCTTGTTGCCCACCTGCTGCGGCTGGATGCCACGTTTCACACGGCCCATACACCGGGCGAGTTGATCGAGCGGGTGGACGGTGATGTGGCTACCCTGGCCCGCTTCTTCTCGCGGTTTGTCGTTTATGTACTCGGCAACGGCCTCTTGCTGCTGGGTGTACTCGGGCTGCTCTATTATGTGGACTGGCGGGTGGGTCTGGGGATGAGCGCCTTTGTTGTACTGGCACTGGTCGCCATGCTGCGCATCCGCGCCGTTGCCACACCCTCCTGGGCCGCCGAGCGCCAGGCCAGCGCCGATTTCTATGGCTTCCTGGGCGAATACCTGTCCGGCCTGGAGGATATTCGGTCCAGCGCGGCTGGCGCGTTTGTGCTGCGCCGCTGCGCCGAAGTGATGCGGTCGTGGCTGGCCGTGAAGCGCCGGGCGCAGATGTGGGGCTACAGCATGAGCGCCACCAGCCTGGGGCTGCTTGCGCTCGGCACAGCGGTCGCCTTTGCCTTGAGCGCCATGTTGTTCAAGGCCGGCACGCTGACTATCGGCACGGTCTATCTGATCTTTCAGTGTACTGAGATGCTGAGCCAGCCGACCGAGCAGATCCGCAACGAAGTGCAGGACTTGCAGCAGGCGGACGCCAGCATAGCCCGTGTCGAGGCGCTCCTGGCTACGGCGCCGCGCGTGGCCGATGGCCCCGGCGCCGCGCTGCCGACAGGCAAGCTTTCGGTGGAGCTAGACGGCGTCTCCTTTGGCTACGCGGAGGATGCTCCCGTCCTGCGCGACGTCAGTGTGTCGCTTGCGCCGGGCCGCGTGCTGGGTGTTGTGGGACGCACAGGCAGCGGCAAGACGACGCTGACGCGGCTCCTCCTGCGCTTCTACGATCCACTGGCTGGCGTCGTGCGCCTGGGCGGCGTAGACCTGCGGGCGGTGCGCCTCGCGGCGCTGCGCGCGCGCATCGGCCTGGTCACTCAGGAGGTACACCTTTTCCATGCCAGCGTGCGCGACAATCTGACCCTCTTCGACGACGGCGTGCCGGATGAGCAGATATGCTCCGTGCTGGACGCCCTGGATCTGTCCAGTTGGCTGCGGGAGCTGCCGCGCGGGCTGGACACTCAGCTTGGACCCGATGGTGCTGGACTCTCCGCCGGACAGGCGCAGGTGCTGGCCTGCGCGCGCATCTTGCTGCGTGACCCCGATCTGGTGATCCTGGACGAGCCATCTTCGCGCCTCGACCCGGCCACGGATCGGCTGGTGCATACGGCGCTGGCTCGGCTGCTCGCGGGCCGTACTGGCATCATCGTGGCGCACCGGCTGGCTACGCTTGCCTATGCCGACGACATTCTTGTCCTGGAGGACGGGCAGGTGCGTGAGTACGGACCGCGGCTTGCCCTCGCTGCCGACCCCACTTCACGCTTTGCCGAGTTGCTGCGGGTCGAAACTTCGGAGGTCTCCCTATGAAGCCATTCCCGACCTGGCGCTACCTGCTGCAAATGGCCCGCTACAAGCCCTGGCTCTACCTGCTCCACGCGGTTTTGTGGGGAGCGTTCAACTCATCGTTGCTTTTGGCGGGGCTGATCGCCCGCGCCTTCTTCGACACGCTCACCGGACAGGCACACCTGCCCGTGGGTACGACAGGACTGATTGTGCTGCTGGTGGTACTCACCGTGAGCCGTGTGGCCTTGGTACTCACCGCTGGCTTTGTCGAAATCCTCATGCGGTTCACGATGAGCGGGCTGCTGCGCCGCAACCTGCTGCGGCACGTCCTGAACCGGCCGGGCGCTCATGCTCTGCCCTACTCCATAGGCGAGACCATCAGCCGCTTTCGCGACGATGCCTATCAGGCTGAGGACAGCCTGGATTGGAGCGACGAGATTACGGGCCAGGGTCTGCTCGCCGTGGGCGCGTTCCTGATACTCCTGTCTATCGACGTCCGCATGACCCTGGTCGCCATCCTGCCCCTGGTGGTCGTGACGGTCGTAGCGCGGCGGGCAAGCAGCGCGTTGGGCCGCTACCGTGCAGCCACCAGCCAGGCCACCAGCCAGGTCACCGGAGCCATCGGCGATATCCTGGCGGCGGTACAGACGCTACAGGCCGCTGGTGCCGAAGAGCGAACCGTGGCACGCTTCCGACGGCTGAACGAGCAGCGCCGGAGAACCATGCTGGCCGATCGCCTGGCAACGCAGGCTCTGGACGCCATCACAGCCAATACGGTGAGCGTGGGTACTGGCCTGATCATGCTGCTGGCCGCCAACAGGCTGCGCGGTGGCAGCCTGACAGTGGGCGACTTTGCCCTGTTTGTCTCGTACCTGGGCTTCATCTCCGATTTTACCGCCGGGCTTGGCAAGTTCCTGGCCCACTACCGGCAGACCGGCGTCGCTTTCGCACGCATGGGCGTCTTATTGGGCGATACTGCTCCGGCCGCGCTGGTGGAACCCACCCCGCTGCACCTGCGCGGAACGCTGCCCACCGTGCCGCCGCCAGCACGCAGCGCGCCCGATCGGTTGATCTTCGTGGAGGCGCGGGGGCTGACCTATCGTCACCCGCAGTCGGGGCGCGGTGTCACCGCGGTGGACCTGCGCCTGCCGCGCGGCACCCTGACGGTGGTGACGGGGCGCGTCGGCGCGGGCAAGACAACGCTCCTACAAACCCTGCTAGGCTTGCTGCCTCGGGAGGCGGGCGAGATCAGGTGGAACGGCCACGTCGTGGACGACGCATCCTCTTTCCTTGTGCCGCCCCGCGCGGCGTACACAGCGCAGGTGCCGCGCCTGTTCAGCGAGACGCTCAAGCAGAACATCCTCCTGGGGCTACCCGACGACCCGGCGGCCCTGGCCGTCGCCGTGCGGGGCGCCGTTCTGGAACACGACGTGCAGGCGCTGGAGACGGGGTTGGAGACACCAGTGGGTACTCGCGGCATCAAGCTCTCAGGTGGGCAGGTGCAGCGCGCGGCGGCGGCGCGTATGTTGGTGCGCGGCGCAGAGTTGCTAGTGATCGACGACCTGTCCAGCGCGCTGGACGTCGAGACGGAGCGTGCGTTGTGGGAGCGCCTGTTCAGCAACGGTACGGTAACGTGCCTGGCTGTCTCGCACCGCCGCGTCGCACTGCGCCGCGCCAACCACATCGTCGTGTTGAAGGAGGGCCACGTCGAAGCCCAGGGTACACTTGCTGATCTGCTGGCGAGTTGCGCGGAGATGCGGTCCCTGTGGTACGACGCCGACGATTCCGTTGCCCTGGAGTAATGCCTGACCCAGAGCGTTCTTCAGTATATTGTGGGATTGCCAAATGATTAACTTTGTCGCATGATCATAGGAGATACAACGCTGTATTTGCCTGATCAATGAGACAAAGGAGAACATGCTATGGCAGTGTCACCTGAGAACGATACCCTCCTGTGGGAACCGACGGCAGTATTGAAAGAGCAGGCCATTGTCACCGACTATATGCGGTGGCTAAAGGGCGAAAAAGGTTTGACCATGCAATCGCGCAGCGAACTCTGGCAGTGGTCGGTCGATCACCTGGAAGATTTCTGGGCCTCGTTGTGGGAATATTTTCACATCAACGCTTCAAACCCCTATACGAGCGTCTTGAAAGAGCGCAAGATGCCGGGCGCGCAATGGTTTAGCGGGGCCGAATTGAGCTACGCTGAGCACATGTTCCGTCACGCGACGTCTGAGCGTCCCGCGCTCCTCTTCCAGGCGGAGAACCGCCCGTTACGCGAGGTATCGTGGGATGAGCTGCACCGTAAGACCGGGGCTATTGCCCACGCTCTGCGCGAGCTGGGCGTGCGGCGCGGCGACCGCGTCGTCTCGTATATGCCGAACATCCCCGAAACGCTCATGGCCTTCCTGGCCTGCGCCAGCATCGGCGCTATCTGGTCAAGTTGCTCGCCCGACTTCGGCACGAGCAGCGTCATCGACCGCTTCAAACAGATCGAGCCAAAGGTGTTGTTCGCCGTTGATGGCTATCAATATGGCGGCAAACAGTTCGACAGACGCGCCATCGTCGCCGACATCCAGCGCGAACTACCCACACTGCAACACACAATCCTGCTCCCCTATCTTGACCAGCAGGCGACAACCGCCGGGCTGGCGAATGCCGCGTTGTGGGATGATCTGCTAGCAAACGATGCCGCATTAACGTTTGAGCAACTGCCGTTCGATCATCCGCTGTGGGTACTCTATTCATCCGGCACAACCGGCCTGCCCAAAGCTATCGTGCAGGGCCAGGGCGGCATTCTGCTTGAACACCTGAAACAACTGTCATTCGAGCTTGATCTCAAGCCGGGTGATCGCTTCTTCTGGTTCACCACCACGGGCTGGATGATGTGGAACTTGCTGATCGATGGCCTGCTCGCCGGTGCGACTGTCTTGCTCTACGATGGCAGCCCGGCCTACCCCGACATGGGCGCACTCTGGAACTATGCCCAGGACACGGGCATGACCTTGTTCGGAACCAGCGCCGGCTATATCACCTCGTGCATGAAGGCTGGCATCGAACCCCGTAGGGGCGCGGGCTTGCCCCGCCCATGCGATCTGAGCAAACTGCGCGGACTTGGCTCGACCGGCTCGCCTTTGCCGCCGGAGGGCTTTCGCTGGGTCTACGAGCAGGTCAAACCCGACATCTGGCTGGCCTCGATCAGCGGGGGAACGGACGTCTGCTCCGCCTTCGTCGGCGGCAGCATCCTGCTGCCAGTCTACGCCGGAGAACTCCAATGCCGCTCGCTCGGCGCGTCTGTGCAGGCATTCGACGAACAGGGCAAACCGCTCATCGGCGAAGTCGGCGAACTGGTGATCACCGAACCGATGCCCTCGATGCCGCTCTTTTTCTGGAACGATCCCGGCAACAAACGCTACCTGGAGAGTTACTTTACCGTCTATCCCGGCGTCTGGCGACACGGCGACTGGATTCAGATCACCGAACGCGGCAGCGCCATCATCTATGGCCGCTCGGACTCGACGATCAACCGCCAGGGCATCAGGATGGGCAGCAGCGAGCTGTACCGCGTCATCGAGGGCTTTCCCGAAGTGCTGGACAGCCTGATCGTGGGCGTCGAACTGCCCGGAGGCAATTACTACATGCCGCTCTTCGTCGTGCTGCGCGACGGCGTCCCGTTGGATGACGCGCTCAAAACGCGCATCAAGCAGGCGTTACGCCGCAATATCTCGCCGCATCATGTGCCGGATGAGATACTGGCAATCGCGGAAGCGCCGTACACGCTGAGCGGCAAGAAGATGGAGGTTCCCGTCAAAAAGCTGTTGATGGGCCTGCCCATCGAAAAAGCCGTCAGCCGCGACGCCATGAAAAACCCACACATGCTCGATTATTTTGTCGAGTTCGCGCGGAATTTCAACCGTCAGGCGTAAGCCCAATCCATCTCCCTGAGCAGGTTTTGCAGCGATTGCGAAGCATGGCGGAACAGATCGGGGCCGCTGAAGCCGCCATATTGGCCCATGGCGATCAGGTGCGGCTCCAAAGAGAAAAAGCCGTCGTAGCCGTCGGCGCGCAGGCGTCGCAGCAGATCAGGCCAGCGCGCCACGCCCTCGCCTGCCGCCACCACTTTGCCGTCCGCGAGGGCATCCTTGACATGCACATAGCTCAGCCAGGGGCGCACTTGCTCGTAGGCGTCGGGATATGGTGTCTGGTGGCACTGGATGTAGTTCGCCGGATCAAGTACCGCCTGCAAGTGTGGATCGGCGACGTTTTTCAGAATATCAACGCAGCCCTTAATACTCTCGCCATAGGTTCCGCCATCGTTTTCGTGCAACAAAGTGATGCCTGCCGCGCTGGCGCGACCGGTCAAGGCGCGCAACCGGGCAATAACCTCATCTCGCCATGCCGCCTGATCGGGCGCGGCTGATCGGGTGCTGCCGTGGCCTGGCGGGTAGAAGGAAAAGATGCGAATGTACGGCGTCTGGAATACCTGAGCGAGTTCGATTGCGCGATCAAGGCGGCGCAATTGCTCCGCAAGCGGAGTCTCGATAGGAACCTTGCCGATTGGCGAGGCAATGGCGGCCACACGTATGTTCTGAGCATCTAACGCCTGTTTGATGCGGGCCACCTGCGCGTCGCTCAGGTCAAGCACGTTGATATCCCACACGCCGCGCAGGTCAAGAAAGTGGATGTTCTCGGCTTTGAGCGCGGCTATTTGCTCGTCAAGGTCGGGCGAAATCTCATCGGCGAAAGCGGACAAACGAATCATGACAGCATAACCTCCTTGCGCGTGCGCGCGGATTCGTAGATAGCCAGGATGATTTCGACGGAATGGCGCGCCGCCTCGCCATCAACCAGCGGCGTGCCGTTTTCTCTGATAGCGCGTATCATATCGGCAATCTGCAAAGCATGGCCGCGCCACGAAACCGCCGCCGGATTCTGCGCTGTAGAGGCCGATTTATCGCGCTCGCGCGCCTGCTCGGCGGCCTGTGACGGCGCATTCGCGCCATAATCTCCCGCCGCCGCGCGTTCGTCGCGCTTGAGGTAGAGATAGCCCAGGGTATCATCTTCGATCACCGCTGAACCCTGATCGCCGTAAATCTCGATGCGCGTCGTCACGCCGGGATACGCGCCCGTCGTGGCGGCAATCACGCCCAGCGCGCCGTTGGCGAAGCGCAAGACAGCGGCAGCCACATCCTCGGTCTCCATACGATGGGCGATAGTGTCCGTATAGGCATAGACGCTGGCGACGCGCCCCATCAGCCATTGCAGCAGGTCAATCGAATGGATGGACTGGTTCATCAGCACGCCGCCGCCATCCAGCGCCCATGTACCGCGCCACGCCCCGCTGTCATAGTATGCCTGCGAGCGCCACCAGGGGATCAGCGCGTTGCCCAGCGTCAGCCGACCCAACGCACCCTCCGCCAGCAGTTGATGCACCTGTTGGGAAGCCGGATCAAACCGATGCTGGCTGATGACGGCCAGCTTGACTCCCATCGCCTGCTGCACTTGCAGTATCTCAGTAATCCCCGCGCGGCTGATCTCCATCGGCTTTTCGACGATCACATGCCGCCCGGAGCGCATCGCCCGGCAGGCCCACGCGCCATGCTGGCCGCTGGGCGTGCAGATATTGACGACATCGAGCCGCTCGCGCCGCAGCATCTCATCGATGTCGCTATACCCTTTCACGCCATATTCGCTCGCCAGGCGCTGCGCCCTCTCAGGGACGCTATCGGCCACCGCGACCAGTTCCGCGTCCAGCAGCGAAGTAATGGCTGCCGCGTGAACAGGGCCGATCACGCCGCAGCCGATAATAGCAAAACGTAGTTTCTCATTCATGATTGTGGTATTCTCCCCGTGGAATCGAGCGTTATGCTTTGCGCCCCTACAATGTTTTCAATGGACGTATCGACGATCAACAGGTAGCACGTGCGCCCCTGTTCAAGCATGGCCTGCCAGGTGCTGGCGGCTTGCGCGTTCAGAAATGTATCGTCATACGTCCCGATCAAGCATGTCTGATGATGGCGCGCCAGGTAGCGCACGCTCAGCAGGTCGGGCGGGCCATCCATCTCGCTCTGTTCCGTTGAATGATAGGCCGCCGGGGCGCGGCGCACCTTGACCGGAACGCCGAGCAGGTTGTCGGAAACCCAACGCCCCTGTCGCTCGAACTGCGACATTCCCGTGGGCGACACTTCGCCGTTGACGGTGATATCCAGGTAAGCAGGCCGTCCATGCCCGCTCGTCGCCAATTGCTGCTGGAACAGCCTGTAAGGGCGTAAGCTCTCCCCGCCCGCGTCAACAGCGGCCACGACCCCCACAAGAGGGGCCGCTACATGTAACGGCCCCCCTTGTGGGGGTCGTGGCTCTATCACCGCGAGCGGATTGCCCTGCTGCCGCAGCACGCGCGCGCGCGCTTTGTAGTTCTCGACGGCAGGCTGTCCCGCAAAAGTAATATCTTGCAGATAGCCGTACAGCGCCATCGTCAACTGCCAGCCCAGAAAACTGGCGGCCAGCGCGGCCAATCGCTCTACCGGCTCCTGGTTGGCAAGATATGACAGGTGCAGGATACAATGATCCTTGTCCTGGGCGGGGCAAGCCCACGCCCCTACTGGCCCTGCCGCCGCCGGGGGTGAGGCGACAACCTTCACATGCAGCATGCCATTCGTGGTATAGCCGGGCTGGGAAG
>DATLSW010000085.1:0-5919 GCA_035533955.1 Ktedonobacteraceae bacterium
GCAGAGCAAACTGCTGATCGGCCCGTGGTATCACGGCGGGATGATGAATCCCATCGGCGAAGTGAATTTCGGCTTTGCCGCGACCGCCGCGCTCATCGATATGCAGATCGATGCCATGAGCTTGCAGGTGCGCTGGTTCGACCACTGGCTCAAGGGCGTCGATACGGGCATGATGAAGGAAGCGCCAATCAAGTTGTTCGTCATGGGCGCGGATGTCTGGCGCGACGAGCAGGAATGGCCGCTGGCGCGCGCCGTCAGCACGCGCTACTACCTGCACAGCCACGGTCGTGCCAACACGCTCAATGGTGATGGCCTGCTCAGCACCGAGACGCCCGCCGCCGAGGCGGTCGATCAGTTCGTCTACGATCCCGCCAATCCTGTGATAACGCGCGGCGGCGCGCTGTTGATGACGCCCGAATATCCGGCTGGCGTTTTTGACCAGCGTCCGACCGAGCAGCGCGAGGATGTGCTGGTGTATTCGACGCCGCCGCTGGATCAGGATATCGAAGTGATCGGCCCTATCGTGGTTCACCTGTGGGCCACGTCGAGCGCGCCGGACACCGATTTCGTGGCGCGCCTCGTCGATGTACACCCCGACGGCTACGCGCGCAACCTGACCGACGGCATCATTCGCGCGCGCTATCGCGGCTTTGCACAGGGCGAGGCCCCGTCGCTGATCGAGCCGGAGAAAGCCTACGAGTACACGATTGACCTGTGGGCTACCAGCAACGTCTTCAAGGCCGGGCATTGTATCCGCCTCGACGTCACGAGCAGCAATTTCCCGCGCTGGGATCGCAATCCCAACACGGGCCATGCCCTGGGGGCCGATGCCGAGCTTGCCATCGCACACCAGACGATCCTGCACGACGCCGATCACGCCTCGTATGTGGAAATGCCGGTCATTCCAGCCGCACCGGCAGCGCAATAACGCGGATAACAATGGAAGTGGAGCAATAGACATTTATGTCGCGACAAAACATTTCGTCCGGCGCGCCGTGGGAACCCATCATCGGCTACTCGCGGGCCGTGCGCGTCGGCAACACAGTGCATGTGGCGGGAACGGCCGCCGTTGACGAACACGGTCAGATCGTGGGCGCTGGCGATGTCTACGCCCAGGCGACCTACATTCTCAAGAAGATTGAAGGCGCTTTGCGGGAGGCTGGAGCCAGTATGAGCGATGTCGTGCGCACGCGCATATTCGTCCTGGACATCAGCCGCTGGGAGGAGATTGGGCGGGCGCACGGCGCAGTCTTCGCCGACATTCGCCCGGTCACTTCTATGGTGCAGGTCAGCAGCCTTATCGATCCGGCTATGCTGCTCGAAATCGAGGCCGAAGCGCAGATCGAATGAAGAAGGGTGATAACTCGTTTCATAAAATGTTGACATTCAGAGGCGTTTGCGCTATTCTATCCGCAAAGATGCAAGCCACAAATTGACATCCTATCTCTGCAAAAACCACGCCCTGATAGCGATTGAGATGTGCATGTGGCGGGTCTGCTCAAAAACTGAATGCCGCGCCGATGTGGCGGTGAGTTCCATCGACACACAAAACGCCTGTGGAGCGGGCGGCTCTGGCTCTCTGGCAACAGAGAGTGAAACTGCCCGTGTTGAAGCAGGAACTACCGGTGATGTTTGGGCCACGTCTCAAATGTCCAGGTTGTAGAGAACGGAGTCTGACTATGACGACAACAGAACATACGCGCGTTGAGCGCGACTCGATGGGGGAAATGCGCGTACCCATAGATGCCTATTACGGCGCCAGTACGCAGCGCGCCGTGCTGAATTTCTCCATCAGCGACCTGCGTTTCCCGCGCCAGTTTATTCGCGCGCTGGGGCAGATCAAGCAGGCGGCGGCGCAAACTAACGAGGAACTTGGGCTGCTCGATGCGCAGATCGCCGAGGCTATCATCCGCGCCGCGCAGGAAGTGATCGACGGCAAACTCGATCAGCATTTCGTGCTGGATATTTTCCAGACCGGCTCCGGCACTTCCACCAACATGAACGCCAATGAGGTCATCGCTAACCGCGCCAGCGAGTTGCTGGGCGGGACGCGCGGCTCGCGTAAGGTTCATCCCAACGATCACGTCAACTTCGGGCAATCTTCCAATGACGTGATCCCGACGGCGATCCATCTCTCGGCGCTGATCAGCATCGAGCATGACCTGGTTCCGGCACTGCAAGGGTTACAGCAGGTACTGCAAGAAAAGGCCGACGAGTTCATGCCCATTGTCAAGACCGGGCGCACGCACCTGCAAGATGCCACGCCGATCCGCCTGGGCCAGGAGTTTCTTGGCTACGCCGGACAGATCGAGCGCGCCATCGCGCGCCTGCGCCACGCGCAAACCGAGCTGTCGGAGGTCGCGCTGGGCGGCACTGCCGTGGGAACGGGCGTCAACACGCACCCGGAGTTCGCGGAGCGTGTCTGCCAGCGCCTCTCGGCCATCAACGGCGTGACGGTGCGCGAGACGAGCAACCACTTTCAGGCGCAGAATACGCTCGATAACATCGTGGGAGCGAGTGGGGCGTTGAATACGCTGGCCGCCAGCCTGATGAAGATAGCCAACGATATTCGCTGGCTTGGCTCCGGCCCGCGCGCGGGCATCGGCGAGATTGAAGTGCCAGCCGTGCAGCCTGGTAGTTCGATCATGCCGGGGAAAGTCAATCCGGTCATTGCAGAGTCGGTCTGTATGGTCTGTGTGCAGGTCATCGGCAACCACACGACGATCACCATGGCCGGACAGGCGGGCAATTTCGAGATCAACGTCATGATGCCCGTCGCCGCCTACAACCTGCTGCAATCGATCAGCCTGCTGGCGGCTTCGGCGCGCAACTTCAGCGAACAATGTATCAAGGGCATCAAGGCGACGACGCGAGGGCCGGAGATGGTCGAGCGCGGCCTGGCGATCTGTACGTCGCTGGCGCCAGTCATTGGCTACGATGCCGCCGCCGCCATCGCGAAAGAGGCAGCTAGAACCGGCAAGACGATCCGCGAAGTGGCGCGTGAAAAAACGAATTTGCCTGATGAAGAACTGGCGCGTATCCTCGATCCCGCGAATATGACGAAGCCGGGCTTAGAGGGCGGCCCGGCGGGAGGCTAATCCACCCCAAAAAGGGCCACATCCGCGCGGATGTGGCCCTTTTTGGGGAAATGAAATTATGCTAACATCTCGTTCGCCTCGGCTTCGATGGCGGCGTAGATCTCGCTGATTGACGGGCGGTCGGCGAATTCCAACAGCACGCTGACGTTGCGGCGTTCGCGTGTGGCGTGGCCGAACTTGACATAGCCGTCGATCAACGCGAACAGCGTGTGGTCGCGACCGACACCGACGTTCTTGCCGGGCCGAATCTTAGTGCCTCGCTGGCGCACAATGATGCTGCCCGCGGGGATGAGTTCGCCGTCATACCGCTTCACGCCGAGCATTTTAGGATTGCTGTCCCGACCGTTGCGGGAACTGCCTACACCTTTTTTATGTGCCATAGCCTATTCTTCCTCTTTGTCGCTTTCTGTTTCTTCAACTTTCGCTGCGTGGCGGCGGCGACTGGTCTTCGGCTCGCTGGAAACTTCTTCCCCCTGAGCCTCTGCTTCGGTCTCTTCGGCCTCGCTCATCTCGGCAGCTTCCTCGGCCTCGATCTCCTCGTCCTCGCTGAGAGCCTCTCTGAACTGCGGCTCTTTGCCGGTGATCAGGCTTTTGCCGTCGGCGACGATATCATCAATGGTCAACACGGTCAATTCCTGGCGATGGCCGGTGCGGCGGCGATAGCGTTTCTTCGATTTGTACTTGAAGACGATGATCTTTTTGCCGCGCGCTTGCTTCTCCACGGTCGCCAGCACCAGCGCGTTGTCCACATATGGCGCGCCGATCATGACATTGCCTTCATCGGAGATCAACAGCACTTCGCCGATACGGATCTGCTCGCCATCGGCAACAGACAGCCGATTGACTTCGAGCGTCTCGCCGACGGAGACCTTGTATTGTCGCCCACCACTTTTAATAACTGCAAACATTATTTTCGCTTTCTCCTTTTTTCCACGCGCATGTTTGGGCCAGGATACGTAGGAGGTGTTGGTGGAGACCGTCCTGACAGTTCCCGGTTTCGCGTAAGGACGCAATAAATTGGATCCCTACAGCCTATCTAGCCTCTTGAGTCTCATTTCTGCGCGAGGAGGGTATCCTCTACGTGCGTCATAGCATGAGGGAATGATACGCCAGCACAGAGATACACCCCGTACCCGCGTTTGATAGCGCCCACATAATAGCAGTAATCTGTGATAGTGTCAAGTCGTTTTTGTACCGTTTTTTCCTGATCGGTTGAGTTTTTAGGGCTGGAAGAGTATACTTGGCGGGAGATAGACTGGCGAACAGGGGGGTCTTTTCTATGGATTATTTTTTCACGCAATCCGCTTATGTTCTGCTCGATCACGCACCGATACCCGATGAAATTCACCGTGCATTGAGTGATTGGGGGTTTTCTGTAACCAGGTATGAGCATGGTATAGATTTATTGACCGCGGCTGAGGCGAGTGTTGTCTTCGAGGTAATTTCTCTAGACGACCAGCAAACTTCGATACTTGTGGATAGTATGAATTGCCCCTGGCCGGATCAAGTCACCGACAAGGAACCGGTACTCTTTCTTAGCTGGCACTCCGGCGCGCTTGGCCCTTTCGTCTATTTCGGTTGCCTCGAACGAGCGATTCAGGAATGTCGCACCTGGAACGGAGCAACGCAAGCAGTCAAGCGGCATAAAGCGTTACTACGTTTACGTGTTGCTCATAAGAAGGGATATCAGGCAGAGTGGAAAAGCAAGGGAGAGGCGAAAAAGTATGACCTGATTGAAGAACTGGCTTTCGTGCATCGTTGCCTCATGGCCCTTGATAAGGTTTCTGGGGTGTTGGGCTATTTTTTCCCTGGCGGCGAAGCCCTGTGTAGCCGCGAGACGCTATTTGAGACCTGGGAATACTATACAAATCATGGATATAAACCCTTTGACCTCTGGATCATGTGGATCAACAGGCGACTTGGGCGGACTCCAGAAGAGCCTGATTGGGCAGTAGTCGATATCGTCGGGCTTGCGCCGGTGGGAGATACTGATCTTGAAGCTTGTTTCCCACACACGCGCTATGATTCTAATCAGGTGGCAAACTGGCTCTTGAATGTTGCATCGTATCTCTACGATAATGGCCCGATCATCGAAGATGGGCATACCCTCACTGGTCCCGGTGGCATAGACTGGCAGGCATATCGCTATGAGAGCAGTTTGCAGTTTCCTGCGCGCCCTATACTTTGCTTGCGTCCTCTCGACAGCAGCAGGTTGCCACGTCGTTTTTTGAAGAGACTACCGGTCTCATCAGAAAAATAATATAATGCGACTGAGGTACTATCGATCCACGTCTCCTGGAGGTGACATGCAAGCTGCTCTTTCTGATGTCGTTGTCGTTGATCTGTCGCGCGTCTTCGCTGGCCCGTATTGCACGATGATGTTGGGCGACCTGGGCGCGACCGTTATTAAGGTGGAACAGCCCGGTAAAGGCGACGATACGCGCCAGTTCGGTCCGCCCTACGTGGCCGGTGAGGCCGCTTATTACCTGGGACTGAACCGCAATAAATACAGTGTCACGCTTGATTTCAAAAACCACGCGGATTTGCAACGGCTGCTTGAATTGATTAAAACGGCTACTGTGCTGGTCGAGAACTTTCGTCCCGGCACGCTCGATAAATTGGGACTGGGCTACGATACTCTGCGCGAGATCAATCCTGGCCTCATCTATTGCTCGATTAGCGGCTATGGGCAGAGCGGTCCCTATGCCATGCGCCCCGGCTATGATTTCGTCGCCCAGGCGGAATCGGGCGTCATGTCCGTCACGGGCGAGGTGGATGGCGAGCCGCAGCGCGTCGGGACGCCCATTGCCGACAATGCCGC
>DATLSW010000086.1:0-6801 GCA_035533955.1 Ktedonobacteraceae bacterium
TCACAAATTTCCAATCACGGCTTCTTTGCATACCAGAAGCCGACGGCGAAAAAGTTCTCCTGGGAGACTGTGATCCGTGTGTGAGGAGAAAGACAAGCTCCGTGACGCCTCCGTGACGCCAAAACGCTATGCTTTCTTGAGAAGATGGAGTTTATTCCCACTTGTCTGAGAAGAACAGAAGAAAAGGTGATACCGATTATGAAAACTACACTCACCAGAGAAAGCCTACAATCCTTGATGGAGACACAGAGTGGTCCCTGTATCTCGCTGTTTATGCCCACCGATAGGACCGGAATGGCAGGCCAGCAGGATCAATTGCGCATCCGGCGACTGATTCGCGAGGCCGAGAGCCTGGTGAGAGGCAAAACACAGCTTCACTCAGCGCAAGTGGAAGATTTGCTGGAACCATTGCGGACGCTGTTAGACGATAAGTGGTTCTGGCAGCACGCCAGTGATGGGCTGGCGATCTTCCGCTCATCGCAGGTGTTTCGCCCTCTACGTCTGCCCTCCAGTTTCAGAGAGCAGATAGTCGTCAGCGACCATTTCTATCTCAAACCATTACTGTCTCTTCTGACCTCTGAAGGCCATTTCTACATTCTAGCGCTCTCACACAATGCAGTTCGACTGCTCGCTTGTACACAGGACAGCGCAAGCGAGTTGAAGTTACCAAAGCAAGTGCCTACCAGTCTTGCCGAGTTCCTCGGAGGTGAGGAGCGTGAAAACGAACTCCAATCTCATAGCTCTGCGTCGTTCGGAACGGTCGGCAAAGGCGGGCGACACCCTACCATTTTCCACGGGCAGGGAGTGGGGACTGATGATGAGAAGGATGACACCCTGCGCTACTTTCAGCACATCGATAGAGGGCTGCACGAACTGCTAAAAGATCAAACCGTGCCATTGGTGCTGGCGGGTGTCGAGTATCTCTTCCCGATATATCAGCAGGCGAACTCCTACCCGCATCTCCTGGAGCAGGGCATCACTGGCAACCCCGATAAGCTGAAGGCGGAGACGATCCGCGGAAAAGCCTGGGCCATCGTCGAACCAGTGGTCTCGCAGGCGCGGCTGGAAGCTGCTGCCTACTATAGAGATTTTGCGGATACTGAACAAACATCGAGCAATATTAGCGAGATTGTGCCAGCTGCCTATTATGGACGAGTGGCAAGCTTGTTTATTGCTCTGGACCAGGAACAATGGGGAACCTTTGATCCAGCCACCGACACACTTCAGGTACACGAGCAAGCGCAGGCAGGTGACGAGGATCTGCTGGACCTGGCTGCCACTCAGACGCTGCTGCACGATGGATTGGTCTATGTTGTCGAGCAAACCAGCATGCCGGATGAAGCGCCGCTCGCAGCCGTGTTTCGTTATGCGTCCATCTAGCGCCGCTTTGTTAGTAGAGTATTCACCTGGTAACTGGCGTGTTGTTCTTCAGCTCGCCAGCTCGCGTGGAATACGGTCAACAGGTCGCGCTTTTAAGCGTGAGAGGACGCCCGGCAATCCAGAAAGGGAATAGTATATCATGGATACATCGGCGCAACTTCTCTCCATGAAAGGCCGACGCGTACTGATCACCGGGGCCGCGGCAGGCATTGGCAAAGCCATGGCCCTCCGTTTCGCGGAGGCTGGCGCCGATCTCCTGCTGCTGGATATCGATGAGTCGGAATTGGCACAGACGGCAGTAGAGATCGGGAAGCTTTCCTCGCAGGTGACGACGCGGGTGGTTGACCTGGCGCACAAGCAACAGATCGACGCTTTCTGGAACCACCTTGAGACAGACCTGCCCGACACCCTCATCAATAATGCCGGCTCCTATCCTCTACGCACCTATCTGGAAGTGGACGTACGCTTTCTGGAGCAGACTCTGCGCATCAATCTGGAATCCGCGATCTGGATGTGCCAGAACTTCATTGCCAGACGTAAAGAGCATGGTGGTGTCATTGTCAATATCGCATCAGTCGAAGCGCTGGCGCCGCTCAGAGATGATCTCATCCCCTACAGTGTGAGCAAAGCCGGAATCCTCGCTCTCACCCGCGCGCTGGCTCATGCTTACGGCAAGCGCGGCTTTCGAGTGAACGTCCTGGTTCCCGGAGCTATCAAAACGCCGGGTACGGAACGGCTCAGGAAGGCTGCTATGAGACGGTTGGATGTTGACCTCATGAAGACCGGCTACCACTTCGCGAACAGACTGGCGCTGGGCAGGTGGGGCCAGCCAGACGAAGTAGCTCGCGTGGCGCTGTTTCTCGCTTCTGATCTCGCCAGTTATGTGCAGGGAGTCGCGATACCCGTTGATGGAGGCTTCCTTTCTTCCTAAAATGAGAATAAGCATTGCCAGCCTGGCAGGCTTGAGTATCGAGAATCCTCACAAGTATCCATAGGCGAGTATCTGCTCGAACCGTATGGTTAATTTTTGCCTCGCAATCCCGCTGGAGCAATGAATTGTGTCCCCACATTTGCTGTGTTCACTGTTAATTGCTCGTTTGAAACATCCGCTATGACGGTGTCGCCGGGAGCGAACGTGCCTTGCAGGATCGACTCGGCCAGCAGGTCTTCGAGCAGCGTTTGCACGGCGCGGCGCAAGGGACGCGCGCCGTAGATCGGATCATAGCCGCGTTTGACCAGCAGCGCGCGCGCGGCGTCCGTCACTTGCAGCGTCATGCGCTGCTCGATCATGCGCTGCTGCACATGATCAATCATGAGATCGATGATCTGGCGCAGGTGTTCGGGCTGCAAGGGATGGAACGGCACGATATCGTCGATGCGGTTGAGCAGCTCCGGCCTGAAGAGATCTTTCAGAGCTGGCATGACGATTGTGGAGATGCGCGCCGTCGCGGCCTCCGTTTGCTCCGGCTGGCTGGCAAGAAAGCCGATGTCTGAACGCGCCAACTGGGCCGTGCCAGCATTTGAGGTCAGGATGATCAGCGTGTTGCTGAAATCGACGGCGCGTCCGTGCGCGTCCGTGAGGCGACCATCTTCCAGAATCTGGAGCAGCAGATCGAAGACCTGAGGATGCGCTTTCTCGATCTCATCGAAGAGAAGCACGCTGTAGGGCTGGCGACGCACTGCCTCGGTGAGTTGACCGCCATCCTCGTAGCCGATATAGCCGGGAGGCGAGCCGGTGAGACGGGAAACCTGGTGGCTCTCCATGAACTCGGACATGTCTAGCTTGATCAGGGCGCGCTCATCGTCGAAGAGCGCGGCGGCCAGGGCGCGCGCCAGCTCGGTCTTGCCCACGCCTGTCGGGCCGACAAAGATGAACGAGCCGATGGGGCGACGCCCATCGCGCAGATTTGTGCGCGAGCGGCGCACGGCGCGCGCCACAGCCTGCACCGCCATATGCTGTCCAATGACGCGCCGGTGCAGTTCGTCTTCAAGATGCAACAAACGCTCGGCCTCTTCCGCCGCGATCTGCACCACGGGAATGCCCGTCCAGAGTGAGACGATCTGCGCGATCTCCTGCTCTCCCACGAGCGGACGATCTTGCTCGTGCGCCTTCACCCATGCTTGCTCAAGTTCGTGTAATTGTTGAGACAGCAGCAACTCGCCATTGCGATGCCGCGCGGCGATCGCGAAGTCGTGATTGGCGATGGCGTATTCCTTCGCGCGCTGCGCGAGAACCACTTCTTCACGCAGCCGACGAATGTGATCCGGCACAGTTGAACGCTGCACGCGGGCGCGCGCCGCCGCCTCGTCGATCAGATCGAGGGCTTTGTCGGGTAGATAGCGATCCTGGATATAGCGCGCGGAGAGATGAACTGCCGCGATCAACGCCTCGTCGGCAATGGTCACATGATGGTATTCGGCATAGTTCGAGCGCAATCCGCAGACGATCTCCAGCGTCGCCTGGGGCGACGTTTCCTCAACCATGATCGGCTGAAACCGCCGCTCCAGCGCCGGATCGGACTCAATAGACAGGCGATAGCCATCCAGCGTAGTCGCGCCGATGCACTGGAATTCGCCGCGCGCCAGCATCGGCTTGAAGAGATTGGCGGCATCGATTGATCCCTCGGCCACGCCGGCTCCGGCCAGAACGTGCAGTTCGTCGATGACCAGGATAATGCCGCGCGCCTGCAAGATTTCCTGGACGATGCGCCGCAGCCGCTCCTCGAAGTCGCCGCGAAAGCGCGTGCCAACGGTGAGTAATCCCACTTCTAGCGCCACAACGCGGTGATTCAGCAGGTTTTCCGGCACAGTACCCTGAATGATGCGCTGCGCCAGTCCTTCGGCAATGGCTGTTTTGCCCACGCCAGCGGGGCCAATCAGCACAGGATTATTCTTCGAGCGGCGCGATAGTATCTGCATGGTGCGTTCTAACTCAGCCTCGCGTCCGATGAGTGGATCAAGTTCCCGCGAGAGCGCGGCCAGGGTCAGGTCGCGGCTCACCTGGTTGAGCGTTGGCGTCAAAGCATACCTGACCTCGTATTTTCGGGCCAGGTCAAGCGTCTGGCTGCCATGCTGGCGCAACATTTCGAATTGTTCGCGCATAGCATCAGGCAGCGCGCCAAAACTTTCCAGCACGCTCACGGTGACACTATCAGGCTCGCAAAACAGGGCAAGCAGCAAGTGTTCAATCTTCATCAGTTCGGCATGATCGCTCGCCTTTTCTTGTTCCGCGCAGACCAGCACGGCGCGCGTGGCCGCGCTGAGAGCAGGCTCAGTCAGCGAAGTTTTATTGCCATACCCAACCACAAACTCCAGCGCCTGCACTACGCGCTGCGTACTCACATGGAGCAACGAAAATACGGCTTCGATGGTGGAATCGCTGACTTTCAAAATGCCGAGCAGCAGATGCTCCGTCCCCACCGTCTTATGTCGCAGGCGCTGCGCCTCTTCACGAGCGCAAGAGATCGCTTGCCGCGCCTCTTTGGTATAGTGTTGGAGCCGACTCATAACCCGCCTCCTTCATCTCCGTAAGGGCAGCGGCCTATCCCTGCCAGTGACCTCGGCCTGATTAAAAAGCGACGACAGGTAGAGACAGGCCGCTGTCCCTACAAATGACAGATTGCGTTGCCAGAAAATGGTTAACAACTATCTGTACCAATATGTATCGGATCAACGGCGATTTCAAAAAGGGGTAGCGGGACGAACGGCAGGAAAATTACAGCATGAAGTCCTGGCTAATGCAAAATAGTGTCTTCTGGCGTCTCCGTAAGCAGGGCTGCCCCGACCAGCGGCGCGTCTTCGCCCAATCTGGCGGACAATAACGCGAGCGGAGACCAGAGGTCAAGCTGGTTAATTTTTTGCTGGAGTTGTTCGAGAAGTTGTGGCCTATTCAAGACTATCGCGCCGCTGGCGGCGACAGCATCGATGCGCGTCAGCATGGCAAGGTTGACAAGTCCCTGGGCAAGTTTGTCGCAGAAGATATCCCAGAAGGCGGCATCGGCGATCTCATTGGGTGCGCGTCCCTCGCGCAGTGTAATCTGCCTGCCGCCGGTATAGGTTTCCAGGCAGCCCACCTGGCCGCACAGGCACTCGCGCTGGTTGCCGTCAAGAATTTGATGGCCGATCTCGATGGACGATGTAAGGGTTATCGCGCCTTTGGCAAGCTGGATCGCCGCGCCCGTTCCGGTGGAGACGGTCAGGTAAGCGCAGCGTTCGCTATCGTGCAGAGAACCAAAGGTCTTTTCGGCCAGCAGACCGCACACGGTATCATGGGCCAGCCGCGCGGGAACATGCAGGCGAGCGGACAGATCGCGCGCGAACGGTTGATCGACATAGCCGGGGAGATTTGGCGCGGCGACCACTGACCGCCCATTTTTCGCGATGCGCGCGGCTACGGAGACGCCGACGCCGCTCGACGCCGCATTGTCGATGCTTTGTAAAGCCTCCGCGACGCGGCGCAGTTCCTCGTGATAATCCTGTTGCGTCGGAAATTTCGCGACGGGCATGTAATCGGCGGCATCCAGCGCCGGGAACAAACCGATGCGCGTGTTGCTGCCGCCGATATCGATAGCGATAGTGGTCATCTGGCATCCTCAACTGGCATGGTATGCTTGCTCCTTTGATCGAGTCGGACGATATCATTGAAAGCATACCATAAAACCCGGCCCGGACCTGTCATTCTGAGCGCAGCGAAGAATCTGAAGCGCGCGATTGATCAAGATGGCTCACGAGAGATTCTTCGCTGCGCTCAGAATGACATGCGAGAGGGTCTTTTTTATGGCATACCAGAGCGGATGGACGGCTACAAGTGTTCTATCACTTTGATTCTGCTACTCGGCTCTTAAAGATCGATGCCCGCCAGGCCATGCATACCCAGCGTGAAGGAGAGTTCACCGCCATGATGCAGATCGTGTTCAATGAGATGCCAGATAACCCACTGGCGTGTAAAGGCTCGATCTTCTCCATTCTCATCGGTATCGTGAACAATTCCTGCCAGATCAGCACTGGTCCAGTGGTTTAAGGCATCCTGCATGACTTGCCAGGTGGCTTCCAATTCCTTAACCAGTTCGGCAGCGGAACGAGCAGGTTGATCCGTCAGGTCCCTGCTCGCCAGAGAGACCAGATGTTCATCGCCCTTTTCCAGTACGTAATGAAGCCAGCCAGCACGCGCCGAGATGATATGAGCGGCGTTTTCGCCAATCGAACGCAGATGCGGCGCGGCACGCAAGGCCAACTGCTCAGGTGAAAGCGGCGTGATGACCGTGACGAGGTGGCGCTGGTAAACATCCCAGCCTTTGTAGAAGGGAGCAAGCGAAACATGGTGTTCGGTCATGGTGATTTCCTTTCTCATGAAACATACTTTTGTGTACTATTAGCCTCGGTCTCCTCTAGTCTAACAGCAATAGAGGCCAGGATCGATCC
>DATLSW010000087.1:0-10836 GCA_035533955.1 Ktedonobacteraceae bacterium
TTAAATTGGCCGGCCACGTATGGATGGTTTTGCCGCGCAGTTGGTAGGAGGTACAGATTTTGATGGTCGGGAAGCTATCCAACACGTCGAGCTTGGTGATAACGGCGGCATCCAGCCCGTTGAGTTGCGCCACGAAGCGCCCGGCAACGGCGTCGAACCAACCGCAGCGGCGCGGCCTGCCCGTGTTCGTGCCGTATTCATGCCCGCGCTCGCGCAGTTCTTTACCGGCGGCATCAAAAAGTTCGGTCGGCATCGGCCCGCTGCCCACGCGAGTGATGTAAGCTTTGTAGATGCCGATTACATAGTCGATGGCGCGTGGAGAGATGCCCGCGCCCACCGCGGCATTGGCAGACATCGTTGAAGACGAGGTAACGTAAGGGTATGAGCCAAAGTCGATATCGAGGAGCGCGCCCTGTGCGCCCTCCAGGAGAATGGTCTTATGCTCAAAGAGGGCATCATGCAAGATGGATTGTGTATCGACGATGTGTGGGTACAGTTGCAAGCCATAGCCGAAATATTCGCCGTGAATCTCTTCCAGAGAAAGCGGGTTCTGGCCGTAAATTTGCGTGATCATCCGGTTTTTTTGCTGGAGGATGGTCGAGAGTTTGGCGCGAAATGTATCCACATCGAGCAGATCAGCCATGCGAATGCCCTGGCGCGCGTGTTTGTCTACATAGGCTGGACCGATGCCGCGCTGCGTGCTGTCAATCTTATCTGCGCCTCGCTCCTGCTCCTCCAGGCGATCCAGCAAGAAGTGATAGGGCATCACCACATGCGCCCGTTCGCTGATATAAAGCCGTGAGACGTCAATGCCCGCGCTCCGCAGTTCCTCCATTTCCTTAATCAGTCCTTTTGGATCAACTACGACGCCATTGCCGATAATACAGGTGGTATTTGGGTAGAGAATACCCGACGGTACTAAGCGAAAGGCGAACTCGCCTTTTTCGTGGACGACGCGATGTCCCGCGTTGCTTCCACCCTGGTAGCGCACGACATAATCGGCGTGCATCGCCAGTTCGTCAACAATTTTCCCTTTGCCCTCGTCACCCCATTGGGCGCCAATGATCGCAATTACCGGCATGATGTTATCCCTTCTGCTTTATTTGGCTTGTTGCCGTAGTCAAGTTATCTCACAAAACGATACAATGTCAAATTCAATGTTGCTGGATATAATCCAGCAGCAGTTGATCGGTGATAGCCTCGATAGGTGCGCGGTCATCGGTGAAAACGAGACCGCCATTGGAATGTCCCTGTGCCACGACTGGCAGCACTTCGTCGGCAACCTGCCCCATCACGCTGCCAGGTGCGAACTGAGAGAGATTTTTGCGAAACGTAGAGATTGACGTTCGCTGTAGCGTCGCCATCACTTCCGTGTTGAATGTTCCTGGTACGTTAAAGACGTAGACGCTCGGAAATACCTGGCTCAATGTATTGACGAATGCCTGTACAAGCCGGTAATCGGTTGTGGTATGGCCTGTGTTCAGCGCCACTACGCCATCAGGAGACAGGTGAGCGCGCACAATAGTAAAGAACTCGCGCGTTGTCAGTTGAAATGGGATATATGGCTGTTGGAAAGCGTCAATTGCCACCACATCATATTTGCGGTGTGTTGTCTCCAGAAATGTGCGGCCGTCTTCCTCGTAAACATTCAGGTTGCGCTCGTTCATGCCGAAATATTTGCGCCCGACATTGACGATGGCCGGGTCGATCTCCACGCCATCGATGGGAACTGGCCCATACACGTCCGTGAACTGATGCGCGATGGTGCCACCGGCCAGCCCGATGATGGCGACGCGGTGCAATTGACTGGCCTGAAAGCCAGGATTGAAGTAGGGCGCGGCGAGAAAATAGTCCCAGTACCAACCGGTAAGCACCTGATTGGGGTTAGGATAATAGATGGAGTGGATCGCCTGTCCTTCGTTGAGGATAAGTTCGCGCGTGCCGTTAGGAAGCTGTGTCACCTGAATATAGTTATACAAGGATTCTTGATCATAAATCAGGTAGGGGATGTTTTTGAGCGGCCCCAGGGGAATAATCAGTGTTAACAGAATCAGCACGATGGCCGGCCGCCATTGCCAACGCAGCCCCCACAGCGATGCCGCGAAGAGCAGCGCCGCGAAAAGCAGCAGCGTGTGGCGCACGCCAAAGCTGGGGATCAACCACAGGACGGGCAAGAACGCGCCCAGGATGCTGCCCAACGTCGAGATGGCGTAGAGCGAGCCGCTGGCCCTGCCGCTGTGCGCGACTTCTCTGGTCATGATACGGAAGGCGAAGGGCGAAACCAGGCCGAGCAGCGTGACCGGGATCGCGAAGAGGAGGATTGTGCCGAGCAGCGAACTGAGAAAGATGCTCACGGAAATCTCGGAGAAAGCCGTAGCTGACAGATTGAGGATGCTCTGGCTGACGAATGGCAGGATGGCGATAGCAATTGCCGCGAGTGCGGTAATCGCGCAAAGAACGTGTGGCGAAGGATGGCGGTCGGCCAGTCGCCCGCCGATGAAATAACCAATGGTCAGATAGACCAGGATCAGGCCGATGAGGCTGGCCCAGATATAGAGCGATGTGCCGAAGAATGCGCCAAGCAAGCGCGAGGCGCACATTTCCAGGGCAAGGCAGGACATGCCGCTCACAAAAACCAGGATGATCAGAGAATATTTTTTCACCGTTCCCCCGAAGCTAGCCGGTACTTTGCGTGAACTCGAAACTGCCGATAATCGTAGTAAAGTATTGCGTGTTGACCGCGCTAAACTGAGCAACGGACGCCTCTAGCTCGATGATATAGCCCTTGCCCTGAAAAACGGTCGCGTAAACGTTCACTTGTTCCGGCTGACTGGGCGTCTGATAGGTATAGGTGGCCGTTTGATCGACCCAGGTGACGCCTCCAATGGTCGTCGATTGTGTTGACGTTGGCGGTGTATATCCCGGTTTTGAAGCGAAGTTCGTTTGCAAATCATTGGCTACCAGTGCATCAGCGGCGCTGCTAGTTGCGCCCGGCGCTTTGAATGAGGAGTATATATCCGGCGTGGTGGGGTTCAGGAACTGAACGCCAGTGGTATCAGTGGTCGGCTGCTGATTCCAACCCTCTGGAAATTGCACAGCGAAGCCGTTAGTAGTGCAGGCCGTGCCGCACCATTCGTAGCCAGCAAAAGGCGTAGGCGTGGGCGCGACTGTCGGAGAGGGCGAAGGGGTCGGTGAGGGTGACGGCGTCGCCGTCGGGCTGGGCGCGGTCGTCGCCGTAGGGATACTTGTCGGTGTTCCCGCGACCTTTGGCGCGTGCCTGTTCAGAACATAGACCGTACCGAGGATGCTTACGGCCACCAGGGCCACCACCAGCAAAACTATAGCAACGATGAGCAAGTTATTGCCTGACTCTTTCTTGGGCGGCGGCGTGAACTGAGGTTGCGAGCCGTAATTGGGGGGCATTTGCGCGGGCGGAAATGGAGGTGTGGGAGAGTAGCCAGGGCCAGCTTGCGGATAATTGCCCGCTTGAAATGGTTGGACAGGCGCATTGCCAGGATAGCTGCCCTGTAGAGGTGCGGCAGCATAGCTTGGCGGCTGATAGCCAGGAGCGTAACTCTGCCCAGGCGCTCCCAGGCGCGGCGGCATAGCCTCGGTAGCGTCTTGATAGAAGCTGGTAGATTGCTGTAGAGCAGACTGCTCAGGCGCGAGTTGCCCGTTTTGCGTTGTGGGCATGGGTGTTGTGCCATAAGAATCCTGCGATGGAAGTTGTCCACTGCGACGAAATGGCTGCGGAGGTACAAACATAGATGGCCCATTCTGACCAAATCTGTTCGTGTTCAATGGCGCGCTCGGCGCTGATTGCGTCATCTCCGTAGGCTGTCCTGGTACTGTGGTGGGGGTTCCACATTGCCCGCAGAACGCCTCGTCTGGACTAACTTCACTGCCGCATTTTGGGCATTTCATCGCCATGCCAAATTCTCTTCCTGTTTGTATTCGCTACATTGTCTCTGCTGATGCATCTGTTCCGGCCATGACATTATAACGTATTTTAGTATTTGTGGCTAGTCCTAAGCTAATTTGGACCTTTGGCACCGTAGGGGCGTGGGCTTGCTTCGCCCAAAAACCGTACATTTGTTGTATTGCCTTGCACAGGGCAGGGCAAGCCCACGCCCCTACGGTATTTCCCTATCAATAGTAACGGCGAGTTCGCGCAATCCCTCTCGCTGGTAGTGATGATAGGCTATCGCCGATAGCTGTCCATATTTGCCATTGAACGGCCCCTTGATGATCAACCAGACCCAGGGAATCCGCTGCTCAAGGTTCACGCGCCGCATATTGTCGCGGTCGGTTGTGCTGGCTTTGGCATATCCAGAGGGGTGGCTGTGATAAACTCCCACGATTTTGCCGGAAAAAGTGAGTTCAGCTTCCAACAGGTCTTCTGGAGCGAATTCAAAATAAGCTGGCGATTTATAGACATTGGGCAACGGACAAGCTTGCTCAATCCACCAGTTACCCTTGTCATCCATGCGGCCTAGCAGAAGTCCGCAGGCTTCGATATCCCGGCGCTGGCAGACGTCTTCCCGCAGCGCCTTCTGGGCTTCGGCGCTGATACGCAGATGCCCATATGTCTGTTTTGTCATAAAAACTCGCCTTGTGTATGATAGATACGTGGATTACTATATCATATTCTGCACCTGAAAGGAACAGGGGACAGAAAAGCAGTTGGGAGGTGTGCAAGATATCAACGATTGTCCTCTTGAGTTTGCTAACTCTACCAATCAGTGTTACTTTAGTAGGTAGTGTTTATCTACTAATCTCTGTCCGCTTTAGAAAGAGAGTGATTGATCGATGAATATCAGAGCGAACATCCGCAGGCTCGCTTTTCTGTTTATCACACTGTTTGTGGTCTTGAGCGCCGGGCTGGTATACTGGCAAGTGTTGGTCGCGCCACAGGTGGACGCGAACCCGCATAATGGCCGCACCTGCCTGTCCGACGAGGTTCCGATGCGCGGACGCATCTTCGACCGTAATGGAGTGCTGCTGGCTTACTCGACGCCCTCCAGTACTGGCTGTGGCTACGTTCGTCACTATACAGATCCCTCGCTCGCGCCTCTGATAGGCTATTATGCTGGGCCGAACTTTGCTGCAACGGGCATCGAAGCGGCTTATAACAATTATCTCAACGGCCAGGTGGGCCTGACAAAATTGCAGAACACGATGAACCAGTTGCTGCACAGACCGCCTGTTGGTGATGATATTTATCTTACTATCGACGAGCGTATACAAAAAATTGTCAACCAGGATTTCAATGTCCCTGTCTATATGGATCATGTGAACGCCTTTCCTTCAAATCGCGGCTCAGTGGTTGTGACTGACCCGCATACAGGCGAGATTCTGGCAATGCTTAGCCGTCCATCCTACGATCCCAACAAACTGGTGCAGCAGTTAGCGCAGGGCAACCTCTCGTACTATAACCAGTTATCGCAGAGTACAGATCAGCCCTTGCTGGATCGCCCTGTTCAGGCCACCTATGTTCCCGGCTCGATTTACAAGACACTGACGCTTTCCGCCGGGATTGACTCCGGGCATACCAGCCTCAACCAGGAGTTTAACCAGCAGCAGGCGCTAGGGCCGGTTTACATCAACGGGGAGCCATTCGGCCCGGTTGGCAACAATATCCAGGGCTATACTATCCACTTTCCAGTCACAACCGAGTACGGCTATTCTCACTCGGACAATATCATCTACGCCCAGATAGGCGTGGAGACGGGGCAGACGACATGGCTGAACTATAACAAACGTTTCTATGTTGGGCAGAAGATACCTTTTGCCTTGCCTGTCGTCACCAGCACAGTCTTGAAGAATGGACAGCCACTCGCCACGAACGAACTGGCCGCCGACTCCTTTGGGCAGGGCTTCGATGCCGTGACGCCGTTGCAAATGTCGCTGATCGACAATACCGTTGCCAATAACGGGCAGATGATGCAGCCCCAGTTGATCTCGAAGATCGTCGATCCGAGCAATACCATCCTCCAGTCGGTCAACCCGCAGCCATTGGGATCGCAGCAGGTGTCTTCACAGACAGCGACGGACGTGCGGCAAGCGATGTACGGTGTGGTGCGCTGTGGTTCCGGCTCTTTGACGCCCGTGAAACTCTCTACCTCACCCTGGGCCATCATCGCCAAGACCGGCACGGGCCAGGTCAGCAGCAGCGGCAACATTCCGGCGCAGGCGTGGCTGCTCACGCAGGCTCCTTATTACGTCAACAATTCGTCGCAACTGCCCACTCTGACGATTGTGGCGATGCGTGCAAACGGCGGCGACGGCGGGCAGGACGTTGGGCCGATGGTCACTGCCATGTACAACGACATCTTCTCGCAGGTGATTAAGAACGTGCAGCAGCCGCCAGCGCCCAATCCTGCCTATTGTTGTCAGACAGGATTGTTGCAGTTGGGATGTTAACCTTTAACCCGTGATCTCGTGCGTCAGCGCCAGTCCGTGGCTGGCGCTGCGCTGCATGAGCAGGTTGATCACCAGTCCTGTCCAGCCGGTCTGGTGGCTCGCTCCCAGGCCCGCGCCGTTATCGCCGTGGAAATACTCGTAGAACAGAATCAGGTCGCGCCAGTGGGGGTCGCGCTGGAATTTCTCCACAGTGCCATGTACCGCGCGTTGCCCCTGCTCGTCGCGCAGAAAGATGCTGCTCAGGCGATGAGACAGCTCAATCGCCACCTGCTCCAGCGTCAGCAAATTGCCGGAACCCGTTGGAAACTCGACTTTGAAGTCGTCGCCATAGAAGTGATGGAACGTTTGCAGCGACTCGATGATCAGGTAGTTCAAAGGGAACCAGATGGGGCCGCGCCAGTTGGAGTTGCCGCCGAAGAGTCCAGTGGTCGATTCCGCGGGTTCATAATCGATGCTGTGATTCATGCCGTTGATATCCAGCGTATAGGGATGTTGTAAGTAATAGCGTGAAAGGCCGCGCAAGCCGTATTGTGAAAGAAACTCCGCCTCATCCAGCATGTATTTCAGAATCCTCGGCAGCCGGTGATGATTCACCAGCGCGAGCATGATATGTCCGTCGGCGGTCTCCTCTTCGGCCCGTTCCATGTGTTTGCTGATGTCTTCCCAATTATCGATAAACCACTGCATACGGCTCTTGAAACTGGGCAGATCGTCGATCTGCGTCGATTCGAGAATAGAGATGCCAAAGAGCGGGATCAGGCCAACCATCGAACGCACTTTGAGCGGAAGATGCGTCGTATTTGCATAGTGCAAGACATCATAATAAAAGCCGTCTTCTTCGTTCCACAATTCGATGCCTTCGCTGGTCAGATCGTTCATAGCATGTGCGATGTAGACGAAATGCTCGAAGAATTTGCTGGCGATATCGCTGTAGGCATGGTCTTCCTGCGCCAATTCAAGCGCGATATTCAGCATGTTCAGACAATACATGCCCATCCAGCTTGTGCCGTCCGATTGCTCGATAAATTCTCCGTCGGGCAGCGGTTCATTGCGATCAAATACTCCGATATTGTCCAGGCCCAGGAAGCCGCCCTGGAACACATTTTGTCCTTCATAGTCCTTGCGGTTGACCCACCAGGTAAAATTGAGCAAAAGTTTCTGGAAGATGCGCTCCAGGAAATCGCGGTCGGCCTTGCCGGTCATCTGCTGCTCAATTTTGTAAACGCGAAACGCGGCCCAGGCGTGAACGGGTGGGTTGACATCGCTGAAGGCCCATTCGTAGGCCGGAATTTGTCCGTTCGGGTGCATGTACCACTCGCGCAGCAGCAGGATCAGTTGCCCTTTGGCATAAGCGGCATCGACATAGGCCAGCGCGGCGCAGTGGAAAGCCAGGTCCCACGATGCGTACCAGGGATATTCCCAGGTATCCGGCATGGAGATCACGTCTGCGTTATAGAGGTTCGTCCAATCATGGTTGCGCCCATTGAGACGCTGCGGCGGCGGAGGCGGCTGTAGTGGATCGCCCGCCAGCCACGTCCTGATATCGTAATAGTAGAACTGTTTGTTCCAGAGCATTCCCGCGAACGCCTGACGCTGCACCATTTTCTCATCATCGGACAGGTCCTGCGGAATTACCGCCGCGTAAAAAGCATCGGCTTCCTGGATGCGCTGAGCGAATATCCCGGCAAACGACTCGTCAAAGGGCAGCCAGTCGGCGGGCGAACGGTCGCTCAGGCGCAACTGTATGGTCTGTGTCTCGCCTGCCGCCAGGGTGAGATGATAGCGCGCGGCAACTTTTGTCCCGCTGTGCGTCGGATTGACGGCATCCTGTTTGCCATGCACGATGTAGTCATTGATGCTGTCTTTGACGTAGGGAGTGACATTGGACGAGCCATATAGCCGCGCACTATTGGTCTCATTGTCGGTAAAGAGCAGATCTGGAGTGGCGTCGCAGTAGAGCCAGCGCGGCCCAAGATTGGTTCCCGTGGCGACCCGCGCATCATTGGAGGTCTGGCTTGGATTCGCTGTTACAACCATAAAGTCTGGCGACATTGTCGGCGCTGTATGCAAGCTCAGCGCTGGTCGATCCACACCAGGAAACCACGACCAGATATTGCGAAACCACAATGTTGGCAACACGTCTAGCGTGGCGGCTTCCGGCCCGCGATTGCTCACGGTGACGCGGATCAGAATGTCCTCTGCCGTGGCTTTGGCGTACTCGACACCGACGTCGAAATAGCGGTCATCATCAAAAATGCCCGTGTCGATCAGTTCGTATTCGTGATCAAGTTTGCCGCGCCGCCGGTTTTCCTCGATCAATTGCTCGTAGGGGTACGCCGCCTGTGGGTACTTGTACAGGAATTTCATGTAGCTATGCGTCGGCGTATTGTCGAGGTAATAGTAATATTCCTTGACATCCTCGCCGTGGTTGCCCTCTTCGCCTGTCAGGCCAAACAGCCGCTCTTTGAGGATGGGATCGCGGCCATTCCAGAGCGCGAGGGCAAAACACAGGTGCTGGTGGCGGTCGCAGATACCGCCCAGACCGTCTTCGCCCCAGCGATAGGCTTTGGAGCGCGCCCAATCATGGGGCAAAAAGTCCCAGGCCGTGCCGTAGGGACTGTAATCTTCGCGTACCGTTCCCCAGGAACGCTCGCTCAGATATGGCCCCCAGCGTTTCCAGTAGACCTGGTGCTGCTGATCTTGTTGTAATCGTTCATGTTCAGGCGTCATAGCCAGCCTTCTCGATGCTCTTCTTTGTGCTCGTGGTGTTCCTTCACCATTTCAATGACAATGGCTAACGCAATCATAAACGGCGCGTCAACGTTGGGCGCGACATCGACGGCGTAGCTGTCGCGGAAGATTGAGAACTGTCGCCCAATCTGCGCCATCAGGTTGCCGTTGGCGTCGCTCACATTGAAGTTCCAATGCCAGAGATCGCCGTTGACATGCAGCATCATGCCGTTGCTGGTCTCGATCTTGAAACTCTCGCCGAAGACGCGGAATTGTTCGTGCATCGATGCCCAGGGTACGCCGCCGCGATAGATCTCATAGTGCGGCAGCAGCGATATCACATGCTGCTTGATGCGCGCCACCTCCTGGCCCGAATAGCGGTCATACATGAGCAGATCATCGCCGATATGGAAGAATTTGCCGCGAATCTCAAACATAGCATTGCCCGCGTCGTCGCGCACAAGGAACGCCTCGGTCAGGCTCCAGGCCCGCTCTCTCAAATGATAACGCATCGTCTTCTCCTTTTGCTTATAAAAACTGCTCTTTATGAAATGTTCTGAGGTCGCCAATATATGATACGGAGATGTCCGGAGCGAAGTTGACAGGTTTCGCCGCCGCGTACTTCCCTTGCTCAACAAAGACCGTCGTCACGCGATTTCCTATCCTGGCTTTCGTATCAATCAAAATCTGCGGCTTATCATCGATCATCGCGTAATGGTCAGCAGGATATTTTTGGATGATGTCGTCCAAATGCTGCTGCTTATGAACGTAGAGCAGCACTCGTCCTCCAACAATTTCCGCCAGATCGCTCGCGAAGATTTTCTCTGCCTGGAAATACTGATCGCCGTCTGAGACGATGACCGTCAATCCGAATGTGCGTAAGTGATGGAGTGTTTCCAGCGCGTGCGGATAGAGCGCGTCAAAGAAGGGATAGTTGTCGAAAATTGAGTGTACATGGAGATAGGTTTGTTCGTCCAGTTCACTTAGCGGCGTCAACGCGCGCAGTTCTCTGAGCGCGCGCGGGATATCCACGACTTCTTCTTCCTTACGAACCTGTTCGTAGATGTCCCAGAAGCGAGCCGTGAGTACGGGGCCAAGCTCGACCTGGATACGGGCGTCGATAGTTTGTTTCACGCCGTCATTGTCGATCAGTGTGTTGTCCACATCGAGCAAGAACACGAGTGATGGCATGCATTTCCCTTTCTTATAGCCAAAGACTATGTGTTTTGATCATGAAAATTGACTATTCCAAAATATACAACGCGCGAGCGCGGAGACGCAATTCATCAAGGCAGGTCTGCAAAGGTTCTCCCCTCTTGGGGAAATGGGATCAAAGCTTGTAGGGGCGTGGGCTTGCCCCGCCCGCGTCGGTTGGACGCCAAGTCTGCGGGCGGGGCAAGCCCACGCCCCTACAAGCTTTGATCCCATTTCCCCAAGAGGGAAGAACCTTTGCAGACCTGCCTTGATAAATTGCGTCTCCACACTCGCGCGTTGTATATTTTGGAATAGTCAATTTTCATGATCAAAACACATAGTTTATGGCTATAAGAAAGGGAAATACATGCCCTCACTCGTATTCTTGCTCGATGTGGACAACACACTGATCGACAATGACGGCGTGAAACAAACTATCGACGCCCGTATCCAGGTCGAGCTTGGCCCCGTACTCACGGCTCGCTTCTG
>DATLSW010000088.1:0-7573 GCA_035533955.1 Ktedonobacteraceae bacterium
AGCGAAACAGTCGCGCCGGGCATTTACGACATGCGCTACAGCAACAACCTGCGCATCCTCTGGTCAACGCCCTTCGGACAGAACGTGGCGCTCTCAACCAACAGCCCTGTCACGGCTGTCAGCCTGACCGGCAGGACGCGCACCCTCGTACCATCAGGAGGACGCATCATCCTCAATCTCTCAATCGACCCGGTCTACATCCAGGGCAATATCTCTGGTGTGACCTGGACGTGGTAGGGACGATGGCGAGTGCGTAGGGGCCGATTGATCGCGCCCTGGGGTAGTGTGGGGAAAACACGCGACGAGGATTGCCCCGCCGCCCCACCCCCTTTCACCAGTAGGTTTTTCATCAAGCGGCCTGCTGAGAGGGACGAGCCACCCGTTTCTTCTGCGTGGGTTTGGTGCGAACCGGTGGCGATAAAGGCCAGGGTTCGGGAACAAAGCGTCCGATGACGAGTCCATCTCCGCGGATCAACGAGCCCACAATGAAGAGCCAGCCGCGGGCAAAGCAACTGAACATGCGCGGACGAGAGCGTTGGGTCGCGGTACGACGCGCAATATGGGTGGGAGGCAACGTCTCCAAGCCACTCACGGGAAGGGTGGCATCCGCCTCGCCTCCCACGCTGAGAACCCAGAGCGTGGCGACGGCGATGGCCAACCACAGCCGTTCGGCACGGGCGGGGTCCACCATTTTGGTTTGGTGCCATTGCCAGCCGCCCCGCCTGGTATCTTTGAACCCAAGGAGACGATGTGACGGTAGAGCCACAGCGCATACAAGCCCCGATCACTGAGTACAATCACCGTCCAGGATGCCGGCACGCCTGCTTAAATGCGGTTGGATAAGACATGACGATCCTCCTGTTCCGACGAAAGCTTCGACTTTCTTTCTATCGTATCAGATGGGTTCGTCTTGTCGCTTCCTTCCTTTCTCAAAAACCTACTGGTGAAAGCAGAGCCACCGCCCCTACTGCATTTCCCCTTCTTTATAGCAGTGGAATAGCGGTGGAGTAGCGGCGAATGGCCGCGATATGTTCGGCAAGCGATGTGTAGCCAGCGCCCATGGTGTTGATGGAGATATGCGTCGCGCCCAGCGCGCGCCATGCCTCCGTCTGGCGCACCCACTCGTCGAGGTCGCCGCTGCTCGCGCTCATACGGGCCTCGATGCCCACGGCGGTGGGGTCGCGACCCGCCTCGCGGATATAGACGCGCAAGCGATCGAGCGTCGCGCCCATCTGCTCGTCCGGGCGTCCCTGCGGAAACCAGCCATCGCCCAGGCGCGCAACGCGGCGCAGCAGCGTATCGGTGCCGCCGCCTAACCAGATAGGGATAGAATGTCGTACCGGCAAAGGATTAAGACCCGCTTCCGTGATGGTATGATAGCGTCCCTGATAGGTTACGATATCCTGGCTCCAGAGCAGGCGCAAGACCTCAATCTGCTCCTCGACTACGCGCCCGCGTGTATGAAAGTTCATGCCCAACGCCTCGTACTCGACCGGATTCCAGCCGACGCCAACGCCCAGGCGCAGCCTGCCGCCGCTGAGGATATCGACTTCCGCCGCCTGCTTGGCGACGAGCGCCGTCTGCCGCTGTGGCAGGATAATCACTGCCGGCACCAGTTCCAGTCGCGTCAGCGCTGCCAGATAGCCAAACAGCACAAACGGCTCGTGAAACATATCATGATGAGTATAGCCCCGCCAGCCGGGACGATGCGCCGTGTGCGCGCCCAGCACATGATCAAAGACGACAATATGGCTATAGCCCAACCCCTCCACGGCTTGCACGTAATCCCGAATAGCCGCCGGGTCCGCGCCAATCTCAGTCTGTGGAAAAGTAACGCCTATCTGCATAAAAAACTTCCTCATATGTAGGGGCGTAAGCTCTGCCTCGCCCGCGTTCCAGAGATTACTATTATGACAGTATCATAGCACAGAAACAGTCGGCCTCCTATCGCTTAGCACGACCACCAGCCCGCCGCTAATAGCGACGAGGCCGCCCGCGACCTGGAGCAGCGTCATACTATCATGTAGCAAGAGCAGGGCAAACACGGTCGAGAAAAGCGGAACCGTTTGCATCATCGCGCCCATCTCCCAGGCTTTGAGCAAACGAAAGCCCTCTTGCTGCGCCAGGTAGCCGAGGCAGAAGTTGGTGACGATGTAGAGCGCGAGAATGCCCCAAAACGCGAGCGAAGGCTGCCAGAGCAGCCCGTGCGCGGCAGTCAGCAGGTGGACGATCAGCACAGGTACGATCATGGCTGCTCCTATCAAGAGGCGGTACGTGGTCAGAGGCAACGTCTCGACGCGCGCGGAAAGCCGCTTGGCGGGAACAAAGCCAAAGCCCAGGCCGACCGCGCCCAGAAAGATTAGCAGATCGCCTAGCAAGCCGCTGCTCCAGGCGACGCCGCTCGCGCTTTTGAAGATCACCAGCACGCTGCCGGCCAGCAACAGCGCGATGCCTGACGCCTGTTTCCAGCGTATGCGTTCTCTCAACAAGAGAACGGCGAAAAGCAGGGCCGCGACGCCGTTAAGTTGCAGCAAAAAGCCGCCTACCAGCGCGCTCGTCAGTTGCAGGCCGCCCACGATTAACAAAAGGGGCAGCGCGGTGCCAACGCTGGACAGCAGCAGCAGATCGATCCAGTCCCGGCGCTTGAGGGCAAACAGCCCGCTATTACCTGCCTGAGAGGCCGATACTAGCGGAGTTCCCATCAGCGCCAGAAAAGCGGAGAGGAGCAGGCCTCCCACGGCCAGGGCGAGCAGAGCGACGAGCGCCGCGTCCATTGCCAGACCCACGAGCTGCGCCAGGACAGCCCCCAGCCCAAACATGAACGCGGCGGCAACGGCATAGGTTATGCCGCGAATGTGCATACTGTACTCCAACAATAGAAGCTATCTCGATGTGGCGGCGCAATTCATTGCGCCAGCCAGCCGCGGCAACGGGAATCGATACTGCCACACCGTGCCGCGCCGCCACACCGGGCGCGATAAATCGGCCCCTACTCGACGCGTTCTTGCGCTGTCGCGCTAAATCGACGAGGTGACGGCTATCCCCGTCCAGGACGAGAGCGCCTGCCCGCCCAGCACGTCGCTACTGGCGAAAAAGCCGATATACATGATAATGACAAGGACAAGCGGCAAAATAGCGCCGTAGAAGCCGAAGGCGAGCCGTGCCGTTCAGCAGGCGGGATAAAGTCGATGGAACGGCGCTCAATTACGGAAGTACGGGGTTCATCTGCCATGAACATGACCTCCTTGTGGATAAATGCAGCCGCGTTGGAGAAATAGCTGCCGCGGTCGGTTGGAAGCACAGATTGCTCTCTACTGTAGAGAGTAACCCACAAAGCGAGCAGTGTCAATGGTGGTTGGGTAAGCGTCAATTGACGCGCCGGATTCGCGTGTGCTACACTACCCGTAGGGGCGTGGGCTTGCCCCGCCCAAAAACCGGGTATTGTCTCATGTTGTCCGCCTGGGCGGGGCAAGCCCACGCCCCTACGGGTTCGTTCATATTTGCTTATAGCAGAATGGGAAATATTAATGGAAGGCATCAAAAATTATCTCATCGACCTGGACGGGGTCATTTTGCGCGGCCCGACGCTCATTCCGGGCGCGGCGGATTTCATTCAGAAGCTGCGCGCGCAGAATATACCCTTTTTGATCTTCACCAATAATTCAGAGTATACGCCGCGCGACTTGCAGGTGCGCCTCTCGTATATGGGCCTGGAAGTGACACCCGAAAACATCTTCACCTCCGCGCTGGCGACCGCGCAATTCCTGTTCAGCCAGCATCCAACCGGGCGCGCCTTCGCCATCGGCGAGTCCGGCCTGACCACGGCCCTGCACGACATCGGCTACATCCTGACTGACCAGGAGCCGGATTACGTCGTGCTGGGCGAGACCACCACCTACAGCTTCGAGCGCATCACGCGCGCTATCCGCATGGTCAGCGCGGGCGCGCGTTTCATCGCCACTAACCCGGACGTGATGGGACCCGGCGAGGGCGGCATCGTCCCGGCCACCGGCGCGGTGGCGGCCCTCATCAGCGCGGCCACTGGCGTCAAGCCCTACTTCGTGGGCAAGCCGAACCCGCTCATGATGCGTATGGCTCTGCGCGCCATCAACGCCCATTCCGAGGACTCGGCCATCATCGGCGACCGCATGGACACCGACATCGTCTCCGGCACTGAAAGCGGCCTGCGCACCATCCTTGTCCTCACCGGCGTCACCCGGCGCGACCAGGTCGAACGTTTCCCCTACCGCCCAACATGGATTCGCGAATCCATCGCCGAGGTTGAGGTGTAGGGTCATAGAGCTTCTGCCCCGCTCAACGTTGCTCATTTTGAGCAAGCTCCTGGGCTACTCCTCACCGGTCGCTGTCCGGTATTTTAGAATGGGAAAGCTCTGAGAAGCCCTATACAGGGTCGTTCCTGACCGCTTTCGATGCTATCATATCGAGAGTGACATGTTATAAAGAGAGGAGCAGCACCATGTCAAATACAGAACACATACAGACGGGGTTTGTAGAAGTAAACGGCATAACACTGTATTATGAGGTTGCAGGTGCAGGGCATCCCTTCGTTCTCGTTCATGGACATCTTTTGGATCGAAGATCGTGGGACGATCAGTTCGCGGTCTTCGCCCAACGCTATCGGGTCATCCGCTACGATCAGCGAGGCTTTGGCGATTCAGGGCTGATTACGAAAGGGGAGCCGTATTCTGATCGCCAGGATCTCTATGCATTGATGAAATTCCTGGGCATCGAGAGTGCCTATCTGATGGGAGTCTCTGGAGGAGGCGCGCTGGCTATCGATTTCACGCTTGAGCATCCTGAGATGGTCGATGCGCTGATCCCGGTCACGGCAGGCGTCAGCGGATTTCAGCCATCAGAAGAAGTTATGAAAAAGCATTCAGATGTGGTGCGTTTGTATACGAGCCTGGAAGAAGCCTTTGAGAAGCACGACATTGCGCGAGCCGTTGAGATCTCGCTAGAATTGTGGACGGATGGGCCGGGTCGGCTTCCGGGGCAGGCAGCTTCCGACGTGCGCGAGCGGGTACGCGAGATGACGGCTCGTAACTGGGGGCGCCCAGATGATGAGGCGCAAGCCGAGACGCCGCCAGTGCCATTAGAGCCGCCAGCCGTTGGACGTCTGTCGAAGATTGGAGTGCCGACGCTCGTTATTCTCGGAGAGTGGGACGGGCCAAATCCGCTGGAACAACTGGCAGCAGAGATCCCAGGAGCGAAAAAGGTGATCATGGCAGAGACAGCGCATCATCCTTTTATGGAGAAACCAGCCGAGTTCAATCAGATCGTGCTGGATTTTCTGGGATCGCTCAAGTCGTAGCAGACAAAGTATTTCGTCATAGAAGATGATTGTATAGCGTGTGATCACGACTGGTCGCGTACCTCACTATCAGGATTTCTTCTTACGCCTGCTCTGGCTGCTGCGCGCCTCAGCAGGCGTGGCGGGGCGGTTCAGGACATCATTGTAAATATCATACATGGCATCGACGGACGCTTCTTCGCCGATGACCAGTCCGAGGCGTTCCTGGCGCTGCCTCAGCGCGGCATAGCGCCGCCGCACCATCTTGTGGCTAGCGCTGTAGCCGGGATCGTTCATGACGCGAGCCAGCGCCTCGCAACTGCGCTCGATCTGGTACATCAAGCGCGCTACCTCGCTTTGACCGTCGGGATTGTAATCATACCTGCTCATGTGATACTTCCTCCTAAGTTTGATTTGTAAAGCTCAATGTTTATGGATGGTTGCCGATGTAACAGATTATAACCTAAATAATTTGCTATTTCAAGTATTGACCAATTAAAATTGGGTTTTTACATAAAATAGCCCATATTGTTAGACTTGGCATATGGTGAGAAAGAACAATGATGCAGATGCGCGCGATCTTGTGACTACCAACGAAGCGGCAGAGATACTCGGCCTCTCTTATTACACGGTGTACGAATACATTAAAGAGGGCCGCTTACCAGCCGAACTTGTTGGCGGGAATTATATGCTTTCAAGAAAGGCAGTCGAGCAGTTTAAGCCGAAACCAACAGGTCGCCTGCGCACTAATCCCCCATTATGGCGTGTCTACCGCGCAGGAGCCTCTGTCTATAGCATGGAAGTTGAGGCGCAATTACTCTCTGCTCAGCAAGAGCGATTCATTGAGATGGTCAGGAATCTACGCGAGCAACAGCAGCATCTTTTCCCCGGCACAATGCAGCGATACATCTTTGAAGATAGGGCAAATCCTACCACCGTGACTATTCAACTGATCTGGAAAGATACCGAAATGCCGGATGAATCATTGGTGCAGCGCGAATTTGAGGCGTTCAAGGCCGATTTTGCCGACGTGCTGGATTGGGAGACGGCGCTGATTCGCACGAAGCGGGGGATTATTTATACCTGATACCCAAACCTCGCCACGATCCTGAGAACAACGACTGGCATAGAGTCTATGCAAAAGGAGAAAAGAACATGGTCGCTACCACACAAGCGTCGAGAGAAGGTTTACGGCGAGCGAATCAAGCCACAGCGAAGCTATTACAAAACCTCGCCGCTCTGGCTCGTCCAGGGGTGACGACTGGTGACCTGAACGATTACGCTATGGACTACATCGCACAATTGGGGGCAACACCAGTTTTTGCTACAGAAGAAGGTTTCCCAGGCTGTATTAATACCTCGGTAAATGATGTCGCTGTCCATGGGGTACCGGGCAAGCAGAAGTTGAAAATAGGGGATGTGCTGAGTATTGACGCGGGAATGCTTTTAGATGGCTATGCTGGCGATTCGACGATCACCATTGCCGTTGGGAAAGTCAGCTCAAAACATCAGCATCTGATTGAGACAGCCCGCGCGGCCATGATGGCAGGCATCCTGGCAGCGCGGCCAGGAAAGCAGATCGGCGATATCGGATACGCGATCCAGAGCGTTGCCTGGTCACAAGGCTTTGACGTTGTTCGCGAGTACATCGGACACGGCTTAGGCCATACCATGCACGAGCTGCCGAATGTGCCGAGTGTCGGTCGTGCTGGGACTGGTCCAGTGATACCAGAAGGATTGGTAATTACTATTGAACCCATCCTGGTAGAGAAATCCGCGCGAGTGAAAGTTGATGCAGATGGCTGGACAGTACGGACGAGAGACGGTGGGTGGGCAGCACAGTTTGAACATACCGTGATTGCGACTCGGCAAGGGGCGGAGATTTTGAGCGCACTCTAGACGGTAATGGGTGAGCCACAGATTTTTGCAACCAGCGGATAGGGCCAGGACACCCGCAAGGGGCTGTCCTCACGCCCTTTGCAAAAATGTGAGGCACATCCGACGGTAATAGTACACTTGCGCGCATCCCCACAATACGCTACACTAGACGCGATCACACACGGAAAAGAGGGGGAGCTAGCGCGTCATGCAGATTACCGCCGCGCATAAGAGGGCCGTCGAGCAGTATTATAAGGAACTGGCCGCGTACCACGAACAGGACGTGCTGCACGAAACCGCCGTGCGCTCGGCCTTCCAGAACCTGCTCGCCGCCTTCGCGCCGTCCGTCAACTGGCTGCTCGTGCCGGAAGAGACGCTCGCCAA
>DATLSW010000089.1:0-7685 GCA_035533955.1 Ktedonobacteraceae bacterium
CGCTCGACGTGGTACGCACCGTTAGAAGATCAGGCTGATATCGATCGCGCCGTGCATTGGGTCTTGCAGCGCCCCGGCGTCTTCCTGAACACCGTTGGCGAGATCAACTTGCTGCCAAAAGTGCTGGATGCCGCCAGCCGCTTCCAGGAAGGCGCAGGCCCGACGGACGCGGAAATGCAGACGATGGCTGCGCGTTTGCAAATGGAGCCGCTTTTCGTGTAGGGGCCAAAGTTTTGTAAAAGTAGTCCAGGGCTAGCAAAGGATGTTAAAATAATCCTGTATGGAAATCATTGAGAACGTCAACGAAGACAAGCTCGAAGAATTGGAAACATTAATAGGCGTCACGTTTCGTGATCGCTCGCTACTAACGCGGGCGGTCACGCATCATTCGTGCTGTCCTGACACGGCAGTGCATGACTCGTATGACACGTTGGAATTTTTGGGCGACGCTGTAATCAGCGTTCACGTCGTCGAGCATATCTACCGCTCGTTTCCCGACGCCTCGGAGGGCGAGATGACCGCGATCAAGTCCGAGGTCGTCAGCCGCCGTATCCTGGCGCGCGTCGGGCAGCAGCTCGGCATTTTCCCATACATTCGCGTCGATCTCGCCAACCTGCGCACCTTCAATGACCGCTCGCGCGATTCGCTGTGCGCTGACGTGCTGGAAGCCATTGTCGGCGCCATCCAGATCGACCAGGGAGCAGAAGCCGCGCGCGCCTTCGTCGCGCGCGTCGTGCTGCCGATGGTAGAGCTATTGAGCAAAGAAACGCTGGACACCAATCCTAAGGGACGCCTGCAAAAGATCGTTTTGCAGCGGTCGGGCAGCTTGCCGCGTTATCGGATAATCGAGCAAAGCGGGCAAAACAATGATCGCGTCTTCACGGTCGGAGTCTTCGAGCGCGATACGCTGCTCGCCGTCGGCACGGCTTCGAGCATCAAGGAAGCGGGCCGCATCGCCGCCCGTGAAGCCCTGGAGTTGATGCATGATGAAGGGCTTGTTTAACGCGCCCGCCAACTGGTATGAGGCAGCCTTACCGCTCGCGGAACGGCGCAGGCGCGGCCATTTCTCGACGCCGCCGCCGCTGGTGGAGCGCATCCTCGACGCCTGCGGCTACACGGCGGATCGCGATCTGGCACGCGTGCGCGTCCTTGATCCCGCCTGTGGCAGCGGCAATTTTCTGGTTGGTGCGGCGCAGCGCCTGCTCGTTTCCGGCCAGAACACGACTACTACACAACGCGACCTCGCAAACATCGCGCAACGCAATCTATGGGGACTTGATCCCGATCCCGTCTCCTGCTTCCTGGCCGAGACGCGGCTACAATTTGCCGTTAAATCAACTGTCGCGCGCGCGCGCCTGCCGCGCTTCCATATTCACCAAGCGGACGCGCTGGCGCTGCCGTGGGAGCCGTGCGTTGATCTGTTCCTCGCCAATCCGCCCTATCTGGCGGCCAAAAATACCGACCTCACCGGCTATCAATCTACCCACCGGCGCGGGCAGAGCGACAGTTACCTGCTATTCCTGAACCTGGGGATGCGCGTGCTGCGAGCGGGCGGCTGGCTGGGCCTGGTGTTGCCCGATCCCTTTCTGGCGCGCGCCAACGCCGCCCAGGAACGCATCAGCCTGTTACAGGACTTCACCATCCATCAGCTCTGGCACCTTGCAGGCGTCTTCCCCGCGCAGGTTGGCGCGGTCGTCATCGTCGCCCAGAAACATGCGCCTGCCGCCGCACACCAGGTGACATGGATGCGCGGCAAATGGCAACACATGGGAATGGATACTGTGAAGAAACAATCACCCACCTCCTTACTATCCGCCCCCATCATCTCGCAGACGCAATTCTTACAGCAGCCGCGCGCCGAATTGCGCTATCTGTTGCACAACGAAAGCAAGCCTTTGATTGCACGCCTGCGCTGCGCCCTGGAGGAAAGCGGTGAGAACACGCGGCGCAGGTTTGCTCCCCTCGGCGAGTTCGTGACCATTTCGCGCGGAGAAGAGCTTGGCCGCGGAGCGAGAGAGATTCAAAAGTTCACCAGGACAGATGAAGCGGGCAGCGTTGAAAAGATGGACGACATTGATAACGTTGCCAGGGCGACCGCAAGGGTCGCCCCTACCCTCGGACGTCAGGATTGGCGGCCTATTCTCCTGGGCGGCGTCGATATTCACCCGTATCACGCGCCCAACGCCGGCGCGTGGATCGCGCGCGCGCATATTAAAAAGCCGCTTGCTCGCTACCTGACCCCGAAACTGCTGGTCGTCAAAAGCACCGACCGCTTGCAGGCCGCGCTGGATGTGCAGGGACATATCGCGCTGCAAACGCTGTATTTGCTGCACCTGAAAAATCCCGTGGCGGTGCAATTGATTGCGCCTGACAAAACCAGGGACACTGGCGCAATGCATTGCGCCGCCACAGCCATCTCCACAGCAGGAAACTGCATCGATGATCTCTATTATTTCCTGGCCCTGCTCAATTCGCGTCTCTTGCGCGAGTACGTCTACGTCCTGCACACGGCGTACAAGTGGGTGCAGCCGCAGATTGAGCAACATGTGCTGGCGCGCCTGCCCATCCCCATAGCTATCACCGCTGAGAAGCAAGAGATTATCGAACGCGCGAAGCAACTGACGCTTGCTTGCAGTGAGGCAGGGGCCGTTGTAGAATGGGATGATACGCTACAGCATCTATACGAAGAGCAGGAGCGAGCCATCGGCGCGCTCTATGAAACTGCATTTAACTAATCGTCGTATCCGTGTGTTACCGAGGGCAACCGCAAGGGATTGCCCCTACCCTACATGGATCGGCCTGAGTGGGCGCTAAGATATATCATTCACGGTTGACGTACAATAATTTACGGTTGACAAAGGAGTCATCACATGGCAGAAGATACACGTCCGATTCGCGTCCTGGTGGCGAAGCCCGGCCTGGATGGGCATGATCGCGGGGCGAAGGTCATCGCGCGGGCGCTGCGCGACGGCGGCATGGAGGTAATCTATACCGGTATTCGCCAGACGCCGGAGATGATCGTCGAGGCGGCGATCCAGGAAGACGTTGACGCGATCCTGATGAGCATTCTTTCCGGCGCGCACATGGCGCTCTTCCCCAAAGTGATGGAGTTGCTGAAGCAGAACGAGGTTGACGACATTCTGGTCGCGGCGGGCGGCATCTTGCCCGACGAGGATCTGCCCGCGATCAAGGCAATGGGCATCAAGGGCTGCTTCGGCCCCGGCACTCCCATGGAGGAGATCATCGAGTTTGTGAAGGCGAACGTCGATCGCGACCGGCTCAAGGTTGAGGCATAAGGATCGGTGCGCTTTGAAAAACATCGTTGAACGTCTCTTGCAGGGAGATCGCCGCGCCCTGGCGCGCATGGTGACGCTGATTGAGAACGAAGTACCCGCGGCGCACCGCTATCTGGCGGAACTGCACCAGCACGCGGGCCGGGCGCAGATTGTCGGCGTAACGGGCGCGCCCGGCGCGGGCAAGAGTACGCTGGTGACGCACCTCGTGCGCGAACTGCGCCGCCGTGACTGCAAAGTCGGCGTCGTGGCCGTCGATCCGAGCAGCCCCTTCACAGGAGGGGCCATCCTGGGCGACCGCATTCGCATGATGGAGCTATCCGGCGACCCCAACGTGTTCATTCGCAGTATGGCGAATCGCGGCAACCTGGGCGGTCTGGCCGCCTCTACGCGCGATGTGGTGCGCGCGATGGACGCGGCAGGCTACGATCCCATCCTGGTAGAGACGGTCGGCACGGGGCAGGCCGAGGTCGAAGTGATGCGCACCGCGCAGACGGTGATGGTTGTCGTCGCGCCCGGCATGGGAGACGACATCCAGGCCATCAAAGCCGGCATTATGGAGATCGCCGACATTTTCGTCGTCAGTAAGTCCGACAAGCCGGGATCGAATCAGACCGCCGCCGAACTGGCGATGCTGCTCAGCCTCGATCCCTTGCGCCGCTCGCACGAGCCAGCGCGCTGGCGCATCCCCATCGTGCGTACCTCCGCCATCAACAACGAGGGCATCGAGCAGTTGGTAGAAACGCTGCGCAAGCACCGCGACTACCTGGTCGAAAGCGGGATGCTGGCCGAGCGCGCCCAACGCCAGGTGCGCGGCGAAGTCGAGGCGCTGATCCTGCACGCCGTCATCAACGCCCTGAAAGCAATAACGAGCGAAGCAGAATGGCAGCAACTGGTCGAGGAGATCACCAGCCGCGAGCGCGACCCCTACAGCGTCGCCAGCGAACTGGAGAAGCGCATCGGCCTCCTGTAAAGGCCGATTTATCGCGCCCCTATAGAGCAGAGAAAACCATCCAACATACTCTATTCACAATGCAAAACTCCTTCCAGGGGAAAATTGCTCGCTTTTCCTCTTGACAAACACCACATTCCTTGTGTACACTTTCTGTAGCTACTACGTCGCGAACGCGACGTACCCGTCGTCTGGGGGGATGATGATCCAATTGTAGCGCGTGCTTTGTTGTGCGTCCTTTCATGATCTGTTTGTTATCACTCCGTTTCTGCCAGAATGTTATTTTTGCCGGTTTCCTCGCTCATTCCTGTGCAGACGCGAGGGAGGTTTGACGCATGTCCAGCGCATATGATGCTTTGCCTCATCCGTTGCCGACTTGCCATTCTCCTATAGCTAGAGGCTCTCTACCCCCCCTCAAGTGATGCTGTGCAGCTACTTCTTTGCCAGGTCGGCGGTTGCCAACCTGCTCATCCTGTTGGTGGCCCAACTCTTCGGTAGTTGGCCGTTTGCTGCTCTCAAGTCGCGTGCGCCCCCTATATGTCTGATATCCCTCGCAATTCTTACAGCCCTTTCGTCAATTCGTTCGGCATCGTTTGTGTAACATACGTTCCCAGCAAAAGCAGTTGAACTGCTTTAAGAAAGGTGATCCACACATGTTCAGACAGAACAATTCAAGGCATATTCGTAAACTCGCCGCTCTGGTAAGCTGCGTCGTTTTGCTCGTGTCAGTGCTTTTGTCTTCATCATCGGCTCTCGCATCCCCGCAAGCATCTCGTCCGACTTCCAGGACAGAGGCTTCATCTCCGCTCAAGCTTGTAAAGGAGTCGAACACACGCGATTGCCCGGCTCTGCCCGCGAATTTCGACCCCGCGACGGCTTCGGATCAGGAAATCAGCCACTATCATTTGTCGCCGCGCCCAAAAAGCGGACCTTTGAGAACTCACTGGATTCAGGTACATCAGCATATTCGACGTATCATTTGCACTCATTTTGTAGGACAAGGGACTGCAAATCCATCTCCATTAGAAAATTGTATCCCACCGTCAGGAACCACTTGTAACTACAATTGGTCGGGGTACTACGCGGGAGATGGCTCAGAGCCAGGTTATAATGAGGTCAGCGGAAGCTGGACCGTTCCAGAAATGGATGGCTCAACACCTTCTGATAGCCAGTATCTTATCTGGGACGGGCTTGGAGGAGCATTACCTAAAAGTCATCCAGAGAATTTGTGGCAGGCAGGAACTGGTTGGACATCAAGCCTGGGATACTTTGCATGGCTTGAGGCCGTAGGCCCTAATGGTACATTCGGCTATGAGCTTGTTGGTGCTGTGTCCCACAATGATCCCATGACGGTGACTCTCTGGTTTGACTCAGGCGGAGCATATTATGAAATAGTCGATAGTAATCCCTTGACAGGATTTACGATATCAGGAGACGCGCCAACGGGGTTTCAATCAGGCAATTTGACTGCTGATTGGATTGATGAGCGCCCTGATTGCAAGAGTGGTTCCTTCTACAAGCTCGCCGATTTCCGATATTCTGGCTGGAAATACGCGGATGCGATACCAAACCAGCAAGGGGCAGGATTTGAACCAATTGGCTCACTTCCACATACGCGGCTCTGGATAGGTGATAAGGGCCTCGGCACGACACGTCTGGCATGGGCAGATCGCCTCGGCAGTAATGGATCGGGAACAGACAATTTTCTCGATCATTGGGAGAATCTGGGTTCTAGCCAGTGCGGGTAGTAACCTATCAGCATCAGACCGTTTACCGCTAAATCAGTTACTTTGATTGCTTGAGAGGCTTGCCACGCAGGCGAACATTACTGTTGAATTAACAGTAATGCCGCCTGTATGTAATATCAAATCCGGCGGAACTCTGGCGCTGCCGCTCGGTGGAGTTATGTGGGCCATGCGACAACTCTATCACCAGATTTGATATCACACCTGTATCATCTTTGCCTGTCAAGCTATCGGAAATGAACCCATATTTGTATGGTTTGCGCTAACAGGTGTGGGAAGTGAGAATCTGGAAAGATATCTTACCTGTAAGGGAGGTAAGCTGTTGCTGCCAGTTATTGGGGCTATTCGCTGTGGTAGCCAGCACGAGCGTATGTGTCGCCGCGTACTTTTGCTCCTGCCCGGCAAAATAGCCGGGCGGAGGCTGTTTTCCAGTTCTCTCCAGGCACGGGTCGGCTAAACGCAGGCCAAGATTGCTGATTGTCTGTAGCGCCTGGTCATAAGTGTCTGCCCGCTGTGAGAATGCCACGGTCAGGTAGGTTCCAGCTTGCTGTAGCGCGAGAGCAACCACTGTATCAGGGGGCGGCGTTCCATTATGAGCGAGAGAACAAAGGAAAACAAAGGTAGTCGTTTGAACATTTACTACTCCTGGTAACGCGCGAAGCCGTATGAGCCAATCAGAGGAGGCAAGCAGGGTGGGAGCAATATACATGCCGGCAGGAGTAATGGAAAATCCTTTGGCCGACGGCTCCCATGCATACCATACCTCTATTTTCCCGTTAGTACCCAGCATAGTGGCCGTACAGGAAGGAGGAAGTGGCCGCAAGCCGATATCGGTGATGGTTCTGAGGGCCTGTGTATATGGTGTCGCTGGCGCAAAAGAAACAAGTGCAGATCGCCTCTGCACTTTGGCGGGAGAGGTGGGCGCTGCTAGATGATTGGAAGCGGGATGGTAGACAAAGATGAGCAAGATGGAACCGATCAACGCGCAGACCACCACAACAGCAGCCAGCATATTAACAGTATGCAAAAACCGTGAGCGATGCCGGGGTATTGTCGGAGTACCTTCCTGTGGCAGCAAAGCGTCATCGTGCTGCTCGCGTGATGGGATTACCTGTAATCGCGCCGGGAGATCACGCGATCCCGTTGTTGCTGGATCGCTCGCAAACAAACGCTCGCGTACTCGCGCAAGATGTTTTGTTTGCTCTTCGGCAGAAAGCAAGACAGGCTTGTTCAATGCCTGGTGCAGGTCCATGATGAGTTCTTCGTTTTGTTGCTCTTCGGAAGTCAGATCATCCAACGGTTTCATGTGTTTCTTCCCCTTTCTGCCTCTCATACATTGCGCGCAACTGGTGTAGGGTGCGGCTGAGCATTTTGCGCACGGCTTCCTCCGACTTGTTGAGCATTCCGGCGACTTCAGTTAGCCGCAGCCCATCACCGTAGCGCAGCCGGATCAGTTCCTGCTGGGTTGGCGAGAGTTGCGCAAGCAAGCGATACAGATATTCATAGGTTTCCTGCCGCACGGCCATTTGCTCAGGCAAGAGTGCATCATCTTCCGATTCGCCGATCTGTTCTAATGGCAGCATCGTGAAATAGCTGCCATGTCTATACACATCGATGACTTTGTTGCGGGCTACCCGACGTAACCACGTCAGTTGTTGCTCAAGCGTGAGGTGAGTGAAAGACTCGGTCTTAAAC
>DATLSW010000090.1:0-3152 GCA_035533955.1 Ktedonobacteraceae bacterium
ACGCGCGTGCCGCGATGCGCCGTAATATGCAATATTGGACTCTCACTCTCGTCCTGCACGCATTCGATCACGCGCGTGCATTCCGACTCGACGCGCCCAAGCAGCGCCGTCTCACCGATGCTGGCAGTGAGGCGGCGCATAGCAGGCAGGGCAAAGCGCCGTAAGCCAGCCCGCCGCACATAGGATTGTGCGAGATCGTAGATGTGCGGCCCCAGCGCGTAACGCCGATCCTCGGATAGTTCGATAACGCCGTTATTCTCCAATGTTTTGAGCAGACCATGCATACTGCCCTTGCTCATACCCAGCACGCGCGCCAGATCGGAAAGTGTCAAACCGTCCTCGGATTCACTCAGTACATCGAGGAGCCGAAATGCGCGCTCAACCATCGGCGCGGGCGTTGTCGGTAATGATGTATGTATTTCTTCCATTGTTCCACACTGTTCATTATACTGAACTCGTTGTTCTGTCATGGGAACAGTATGCCCAATTTTGCGCCCATTGTCAAGTAGGGGCGGTGGCTCTGCCCCGCACGCTGCGAGAACGTGCTTTATCACACTCTTGACAACCCATCGAAAATGGGGCATACTGTTCCTATAACAGAACAATACGTTCGTTATCTAGAACGAGATTGAAAGGAGCGTGATCGCCGCCACTACAATCATTCCCGTTTCCCTTCCTGTTTGGCATGGTATATCTTCTCAGGGTTCAATGAATTGAACCTCTACATTGACGCGGGTTTAATGCATTAAACCCCTACATTTCATCCATGATACTTGGCGACCTTGAACACAGCTTATCGTTTTTGGAAGGAGTATCACCACATGGCATCAGAAACCATCCCCGGCGCGGGCGCTAGCTCCGATAGTGCCGCTAGCGTCATTGCGCGGCAAGACCGCATCCCGATCTGGTCGCTTTCCTATCTCTTCATCGGTATCATTGGCGTGGGTTTCCTATTCACGTTCTTCGACATCTTTGACATCACCGTCTCGTTCATCCAGACCTGCACGCAGATCGTCCCAACCTGCAACCCAGGAACCGCGGCCACTTATCTTGGACTTCCAGTTGAGTTGAATCTGGCGGGTTATGTTGTCGGCGCTCTGGTTCTATCCCCTCTCGCGGACAGGTTCGGCAGAAGAGACATGCTGCTGTTCACCATGCTGCTGACCGGCATCGGCTCGTTGATCACGATTTTCGCGGGCAATTACGCCTTCTTCATCATCGCGCGCCTCATTACCGGCCTCGGCATCGGGGCGGACCTGGCGCTGGTCAACACTTACATCAACGAGGTAGCGCCGAGTTCGGGGCGCGCTCGCTACACGTCGCTGATCTTCGTCATGTCCGCGTTCGGCGCCTTCTTCGGCATCTGGCTCGGACTGATCTTGACAACACCCGCAGGAGCCTTCCCATATGGCCTGCCTTTTGCTATCGCAACTGTCAGCGGGCCGCAGTTCCTCGGCAACGGCTGGCGCTACATGTATGCCATCGGCACGCTCCTGGCGCTGGTAGGCGTCCTGCTGCGTTTCCAACTGCCGGAGTCGCCGCGCTGGCTTATTTCGCGAGGGCGAGTGGAGGAGGCAGACCGCATTGTTACGTCGATGGAGGCGCGCGCGCGCCGGAGGATGCCAGAATTGCCGCCTCCCGCCGCAGCGCTTCCCGTTCAAGCTGGCTCGACACGAGTTCCCTACACGGAAATCTTCAGCAATCCCCTCTACATCCGGCGCACTGTTTTTCTGGTCATCGTCTGGTTCCTGGGCTACGTCACCGTCTACGCGATTGCTCAGGGCCTCACATCGCTGCTGACTAGCATGTTGCCCTTGCCGCCGCATGCCGCGACGCCAGCAGGAATTGCGGCTGCGGGAGGTGCGGTCGCCGGAGAAGCCGGGATGATCGCCGCCTTCGGCACTATTGGCTTTATCCTCTGCACTATCTTCGCCTATCTCTTTGGTGAGCGCTTAGAGCGCAAATTGTGGCTGCCCATCTCTGCCGTCCTCACGCTCGGCGGTGGTATTCTGATCGCGTTGACCGCGTCCAGCAACTTCCCTCTGGCCGTGATCGGCTCCATGATCACCTTCTTTGGCTTCAACCTGTGGGTGCCGATGACGTACACCTGGTCAACCGAAAGCTATCCCACGCGCGCGCGCGCTACCGGCTTTGCCCTGGTCGATGGCATCGGCCATCTTGGTGGAGGAGTGGGCATTCTGGTCATTGCCCCGCTCATCCCTACCCTGATGTCTTCTCTCGGCCCTACAACAGGACCAATCGTGATCTTCGTGATCATCGCCGCTTTCTTGATCGCGGCTGCCATCATCGCGCAGTTCGGCACGTCAACCCGCAACAAGCGCCTGGACGAAGTCTCGCCATAAGTCCTATAACAGGGTTCTAAAAAGTTGCCACAAGCAAGGGTCAAAAGGGGACGCCTTTTGACCCTTGCTTGTGGCAACTTTTTAGAACCCCAATATACCTATTGACGTCTTACCATATCTGGGGCATAATAACGTCGGAGAGTAATTGTACTCCGTCGAACATATCTGTATACGTAAGCGGCTATCGAGCATTACAAGAGAAAATTTAGACACCTATATTTTATGGAGACAAACCAGGAACAACCATGTCTTGCCTCAGACGAGGCAAGACACAGCAGCTATGATGTGATCGTGGTGGGCGCGGGACACGCCGGGTGCGAGGCCGCGCTCGCCAGCGCGCGCATGGGCTGCAAGACACTCCTGCTGACCATGAACCTGGACAGCGTGGCGCTCATGCCTTGCAATCCCTCCATGGGCGGGCCAGCCAAGGGCCACCTGATCAAAGAGATCGATGCCCTCGGCGGCGAGATCGGACGCAATACCGATCGCACCTTCATCCAGATTCGCTTGCTCAACACGAGCAAAGGCCCGGCGGTACAGGCTCTACGCGCTCAGTGCGACAAGCAGGCGTACCGGCTCGCCATGAAGTACGTCCTGGAAGCTCAACCCAACCTGGAATTGAAGCAGGCCACCATCCTGCGCCTGTTAAGCGAAACAGGCAGCGACGGGCGTCCCATCATGACGGGCGTTGTCGCCAGCAACGGTTGGCGCTACCTGGGGCGAGCAATCATCCTGACCACGGGAACCTTCATCAACGGGCGACTCGTCGTCGGCGACAAGACGCAGCCA